>CAUWEE010000068.1:0-5748 GCA_963557095.1 uncultured Helicobacter sp.
TTATTCTTGTATAAACCTGTTCCAACAGGAATCATCCTTCCAAGCACGACATTTTCTTTAAGATCTTCCAAATGATCAGTTTTAGCTGCGATTGAAGCCTCTGTCAAGACCTTTGTTGTCTCTTGGAAAGATGCTGCAGAAATAATACTATCACTTCCAATAGCTGCTCTTGTGATTCCAAGCAAAACAGGTTCGGCAATGGCTGGAGATCCACCAAGTTTTTGAAGTCTCTCATTTTCTTCTTTAAAATGACGCTTACTAATGAGATCCCCCTCAATAAACTTCGTATCTCCACTATCAACAATGCGCACTTGTCTTAGCATTTGTGACACAATGATTTCAATATGCTTATCTGCAATGCCTACTCCCTGACGACGATAAACTTGCTGCACTTCACTAATAATGTATTTATGCAACTCTTTTTCACCACTGATTCTCAAAATATCATGAGAAGAGATCACTCCATCAGTCATTGCCTCACCAGCATGGATAAATTCATTTTGATGAACAAGAATCTTTTTGTTCTTATCAATTAAATATTCACACACTCTTCCATCTTCAGCGGTAACAATAATCTTCTCTTTGCCTCGCACGGGTTTTCCAAATGAAATCACTCCATCAAGCTCAGAAAGCACAGCCATATCTTTAGGCTTCCTTGCTTCAAAGAGTTCAGAAACTCTTGGGAGACCTCCTGTAATATCTTTTGATTTTGCAAGAGCCTTTGGTGTCTTAGCGATGATATCTGCCTCATTAACATCGATTCCATCAGCTGCCATAATAGAAGTTTTTGCCTCCAAACGATAAGAAACTTTTTCACCATTAAGACCCTCAATCACAATCGTTGGTTTATAAACGCTTGAGAAGTATTCATTGACAACCAAAGAAGTTTGTCCTGTGCTTTCATCAGTTTGTTCTACAACAGTTACACCAGGGATCACATCTTGATAAGAAACTTTTCCAGCAATTTCGGCAATCACAGGAGTGCTATAAGGATCCCAAATCGCAATGACTTTATCATTTTGAGAAGAAGATTGAGCAATCATTTTTCCTTGTTCAATTCTTTCATTATTTCCGATGACAATAGAAGACCCTCTAGCGATGTAGTGACGCGAAACTTCACGATCATTGTCATCAACTACAATTGCAAAAATTCCTTCTTGACTAATTTTCTCTCCAGCCTTAAGTTTTTCAATCCTTTTGAGAGCATCAACTTCAAGAGCATAATAATGCACAATGCCACTTGCTTGAACATAAATATCTTGAGAAACTGGAGCTCCGTTTGCGATAAGCAACTCACTTCCATAAGGAATTCGATTAGGAACATTCCATCCATCCTTAATGATATCTACAATGCTATCTCCCTTTTTCACACTTGCATTGTGTTCATAAGGCAGATAAATCTTGCCCTCAATTTTTCCACTAATTCCTGCAAGTTCATTTGGCTTAACCAAATCATCTTTTCTCAAAGAGAAACGCATCTGCTCTTTTTTAGAAACAACAGCAATCACAACTTCATTGTGAGCAATTTCAACACTCAATTTACCTTCAAAGGGAGCAAAAATCTTTGGCTCAACTACAAGGATTGATGCATTTCTGCGATTTGCAATAATCTCTTTACCCTCTTTATTCTTAAAAGTCTTAATATTGTAATAGCGGATAAAGCCCTCACCACTTGCGACAACTTTGCGCTCCTCTGCACTTCTTGAAGCTGTTCCACCAATATGGAAAGTTCTCAAAGTAAGCTGTGTTCCAGGCTCACCAATAGATTGAGCAGCCAAGACTCCAACTGCTTCTCCAGGCTTAACTATTTTGCCCTCCCCTAGGTTCAAGCCATAGCACTTTGCACAGATTCCCCGTTCTGCCTTACAAGTTACAGGGGTTCGGATAATGACAGACTTCAAGCCAATTTCTTTGATCTTTTGTGCCATCTTCTCATCAATCATTGTTCCTTCATTGACAACAATCTCATTTGTAATCGGATCGATTGCATCTCGAGCTAAAACACGCCCATAGATTCGCTCTTCCATCGGCTCGATCATTTCGCTTCCCACTGTAATATCTGTAATTTCCACACCCTCATGGGTCCCGCAATCATCAGTAACTACCTTGACATTTTGGCTCACATCAATAAGTTTTCTTGTGAGATATCCCGCATTTGCAGTCTTGAGTGCGGTATCAGCTAGACCCTTTCTTGCACCATGCGTTGAAGTAAAGTATTCTAAAACATTTAAGCCTTCTTTGAAGTTTGAAACAATTGGCGTTTCAATAATTGTTCCATCAGGTTTTGCCATCAAACCACGCATTGCTGAAAGCTGACGGATTTGTGCCGCACTTCCTCTTGCACCAGAATCTGCCATCATATAAATTGAGTTGAATCCGCCTTTATCATTTTCAACAAGCTCCATCATCTCTTTACTCATATTGTTATTGGTTTCTGTCCAAATATCAATAATCTTGTTGTAGCGTTCTTGCTCGGTCAAAAGTCCAGATTCAAATTGAGCTTGGATTTCTTTCACTTTTACTTTGGCTGAGTCAATAACTTTTTGCTTGTTCTCTGGAACAATAATATCTGCAGCTGAAATTGAAATTCCTGCTTTTGTTGCGTATTTAAATCCTAGATCTTTCAAGCCATCCAAGAAGGTAGCACTGATTCCAATCCCCCCTTCCTTATAGACATAGTCAATCAAAGTCCCAATATCTTTTTTCTTCATTACCCTATTCCACAAATATGTTGGGACAAAATCAGGCAATACAGATTTAAGAATCATCCTTCCTGCTGTTGTATGGATCACTTTTTGATCAAGAGAAGTGCGAATATTGGCATTGATATCAAGTTCATCAGATTCTAAGGCCATCAAAATCTCATTGATTCCACTATAGAGTTTATGCTCTCCCTTCACTCCTTCTCTACCAAGAGAAAGATAATAAAGTCCAAGAACCATATCTTGACTTGGCACAGCCACAGCCTTACCGCTCGCTGGAAGCAAGATATTCATCGAACTAAGCATTAAAACCTTGCATTCTGTGATCGCTTCTTGAGACAAGGGGACATGAACTGCCATCTGGTCTCCATCAAAGTCAGCATTGAAAGCCGAACAAACAAGAGGATGGAGCTGGATTGCCTTACCATCAATCAATTTAGGATGGAAAGCTTGAATGGATTGCTTATGCAAAGTCGGTGCGCGATTGAGCAATATTGGATAACCCTCAACAACTTCTTGCAAGCATTCCCACACTTCATTAGATTTTTGCTCAATGATCTTTTTAGCCTGTTTAAGTGTTGTGGCATAACCCTTCTCTTCAAGTTTTGCCAATAAATGGGGCTTAAATAACTCAAGTGCCATATTTTTAGGCAATCCACACTGATCCATTCTAAGATTTGGACCAACAACAATAACACTTCTTCCAGAGAAATCCACTCTTTTTCCAAGTAGATTCTGTCTAAATCGCCCCTGCTTACCTTTAATAATCTCTGAGAGAGATTTAAGTGGTCGCTTATTTGCGCCTTTAACCGCATTGGCATTGCGTCCATTATCAAAAAGTGCATCTACTGCTTCTTGGAGCATCCTTTTTTCATTGCGAATAATGATTTCTGGTGCATCAAGCTCAAGCAATCTTTTTAGACGCTGATTTCGATTGATGACTTTGCGATACAAATCATTGACATCACTTACTGCAAACTTCCCGCCATCAAGAGCTACTAGAGGTCTCAAATCTGGAGGAAGAACAGGCAAGATATTTAAAATCATCCATTCTGGACGATTACCTGATGCCACAAAACTCTCTACAACTTTTAAGCGCTTGATAATGGTTTTTTTCTTGGCTTCAGAATTTGTATTTTTGACTTCCTCTTTGAGGCTTGCCAAAAGACTCACCAAATCAAGCCCCTCAAGTAAATCTCTCACGGCCTCTCCACCCATTTGGGCAACAAATCCTGTCATCTCAAAACGCTGATTGATGCTTTGGAATTGTTCCTCATTGAGCACATCATATTTCATTACAGGCTTAGTTTTTTCATTATCATAATAAGCTTCACCTGCTTCTTTCACAATGTAAGCCTCATAATAAAGCACTCTTTCAAGATCTTTGACTTTCACGCCTAAAAGTGTCCCGATTCGACTTGGAAGAGAGCTTACATACCAAATGTGTGCGACAGGGCTTACAAGCTCAATATGCCCCATTCTTGAGCGTCTCACCTTTGCACTTGTGACTTCAACACCACATTTTTCACACACAACCCCTTTGTATCTCATCTTCTTATATTTTCCACACAAGCACTCATAATCTCTCACAGGCCCAAAGATTTTGGTGCAGAATAATCCATCTCGCTCGGGTTTAAGTGTGCGGTAATTGATCGTCTCTGGTTTTTTGACCTCTCCATTACTCCAAGATAAAATCTTCTCAGGACTTGCCAAAACAAGTTGGAAGGCATTGAAATCTTTTGGACGCTCGTCTTCTTTGATGCTTAGAAGCTGTGGATTGCCATCCTCATCTTTTTCGTTGCCATAGACATTGACATCCAAACCTAGAGATTGAAGCTCTTTTGAGAGAACATAGAAAGTCTCTGGAATTTCAGATTCCCCAACAGGCTCACCTTTTGTAATTGCTTTGTAAGCCCTCACGCGCCCTTCTGTATCATCTGATTTAATAGTTAGCATTTCTTTAAGCGTATGAGCAGCACCATAAGCTTCCAAGGCCCAAACTTCCATTTCTCCAAATCTCTGACCACCAAAGAGGGCTTTCCCTCCGACAGGTTGTTGAGTTACAAGAGAGTAAGGACCAGTGCTTCTTGCATGAACTTTTTCATCTACAAGATGGTGGAGTTTAAGCATATACATATAGCCTACATTAACACGCTCTTTGATTTTCTCCCCTGTTTTACCATCATACAAATCACATTTTCCATCAAGAGCAATTTCTGCAAGATTAAAGAGCTTGTCAAATTTCTTCTGCTCTATCCCTTCAAATACAGGAATAGCAAACTTCACTCCCCTACTCCAGTCTTTTGCATAAGCGAGTAATTCATCCTTATCTAAACTCTCAATCCATTTCTTAGCTTCTGCATTTTTAGGTGTTACAAGTTCGGCAATCTCAATCATCTTTTGCTTAACCGCTTTGAGCCAATCTGAGGTTTGCTCATGCATCATAAGCTCAATCTGCTTCCCAAGATTCTTGCCCACAAGTCCAAGATGGACTTCAAGAATCTGTCCGATATTCATACGACTTGGAACCCCCAAAGGATTAAGCACGATATCTACAGCTTCACCATCTGCAGTATAAGGCATATCAACAGCTGGCACGATATTGGAAACAATACCCTTATTTCCATGTCGCCCCGCCATTTTATCTCCCACCTTAAGCTTTCTTTTAGTGGCAATATAAATCTTGACGAGTTTTACAACTCCACTTGGCAAAATGTCATCTTTTTCCAAGATCGAAAGCTTTTCTTCATGCTCTTCACCCAAAGTTTTCTTTTGCTCTAAGAAATTATTTTTGATTTGCTCATACTGCGTTTGGACATTTGGAGAATAACTTTTAATCAAAGTATTCAGTGCAAAACGATTGATACTTGCAATCTCTTCTTTGGAGATGATTTCTCCTTTCTTATAAGTTTTCTCACCAATTTTTGCATTAGAAGCAAGCTTTTCTTTTGCCAAGATTGATGCAATTCTAAGCATCTCTTCTTTGTTAAGCATCGTTAAGCGATCGTGATGATCAATATCTAAAACTGCCTTTTCTTTCTCATAA
>CAUWEE010000069.1:0-5694 GCA_963557095.1 uncultured Helicobacter sp.
CATATTCAAAACTTGGCAAGAGATAAAGATAAGAATAAGCGGAAATATATTGTCTAATTTCTGCTCCGAGATTGAAGGCTATTCCATTTTTCATTTGTTGCTCATAGATAATTGGCGCGTGAGAATCTCCTGTAAGCTGAGGGATGCTAAGCCCATAGAAAGTCAAGCTCCCTTGGGGTTTAATAAATAATCCTTTGACTTTTTTAATCCCAAAGATATACCCATATTTAAGACTCGCATCAAAGGCATTTGAAGCAAAATCAAGCTTTTGATTTAGTTTCATTTGACTATTCTCAATCTTTGTGTTATTGAGCGCACGCATATAGCTCAAGGTGATGTCAAACTCTGAATTTTCATAATACAAGCGTGTATAGGCTGTAAAATCAATATTGTGAGCATTATTTTTTAAGGCTTCGCCCTTAAAATTAGAATAACCATAGGCAACATAAAGCCCCAAAAGAACATTATAAATAGGCATATACTCATAGCCCATATTAAAACCATAGAGAGCTGATGTATTCTTAGGTTCTTTTGCAGTAGAGGAAATGATAGAAGTCCAAAAGCTGTTTTTATAAGAAAGATTTTCAATCTCTTGTGGGTTATATAAAGAAGAAAGGGGATTTAATCCAATATCGCTTTGAATCTGATCTTCTTGAGCATAGCGATTTTTAGCAACTGCCTGAATATATTGTGCAAGTTCAATCTCTGCAACATAGGGGTTAGAAAAACGCATCATTCGATTTTGAACCGCAATCTCTCGCACAACTTGCATTTTCTGCAAATCTTCCAACAATGGCTTTTGAATATCTGCCATTGCCTGCATAGAAGTATGGATAGCACTTGCCATTGCAACAAGCCCTGGTGTATTATAAGATCCGATGTCTTTGAGAATTTCAAGCTCAAGAGAGTTCTTGGATTCTAAAGCATTGTTAAGGACCTCCATTGCCTGAGGATGACTTGATGCGATTGTCGAGCTCATCTCCTGTGTTTTATTTGCCGAGATTTGCCCCTCTGATTTTGCCAAAATATCCAAATATTGATCGATCACGCCTGTTTGGCTTGAGTTTGCTTGAATGTTTGTAATTGCGCTGCTTCTTGTAAGGAAAAATCCTATGTTGTTTGTATCAACAAATGCATGTCCTCTTAGAAAAATTCCTAGTTTGTTTTCATTGCCAACATAAGCTTCTTCGCCATTCAAGAAATTTTCAATTTCACTTTTGAGATATTGTTGCTGTTTGCTGTATTTGAGATTTTCACTTTGAAGCTGTCTAGGACTAGGCTTTCCAACACTATCACTTGAATCGATTAAAACATTTTCAACAAGATATTTAATGCCTTCTTTACTATGTAGCAAAAGATAAGATTGATCAAGAGAGAGAGAATAAAAATTGAAATGAGTAACCGCAAATAAAGGATTAACACTTTGATTGCCCCCCTGATGATTGCTCATATCAATGGTAGCATTCCCCTCGACAAACACAGATCCCACTCCAAAAGCATCGGCTTGAAAAATCAAACTCCCCCCATGATAAAAATCCCCAGCTATTCCAAGAGTTGATTTTGATTTAAGAGCGATATTGGCATGATTGTCAAAACCCAAACGATCTGTAGGATGCTTTCCTTGAGCAAGAAAGGTATTCTCTCCAGATACCTGAATAGTAGGCAAGCCCTCTTTGAATTGCGAAACTTTTCCCTGATATTCCCCATTAACAAATGCTCCCTGCTTTTGTGAAAGAAGAACCTTAACGCCTCCTCCAAGCTCAAGTCTTCGTCTATTAACAAAGGCTCCGCCTCCAGCAACAATCTCTCCATTTTTTTCTTGTAAAGAGAGTTTGCTTAAATCCAAAGTCGTATCCACAAGTCTTAAATTGTAGCTATCTACTCCTGCGGATTTACTCTCAATCTTGAGTGTCCCTCCGGTAACGCTTACTTTATCTCTTCCAGAATCTGCCTGCTCTTTTCCAAAGACAATTTTGCTCTGTATATCTTCACTCTCTGATCGAATAAGAAGCTCACCTTCTTGAATGCTATATTTTTGATTTGCACCCTCACCCTCTTGAACTTTTTTCTTGACAATTGCGATGTTTTGAGAGAGAATTTTTACTCCTCCATTGGAGCGAATAGAATTAGATGCACCCCTTACCTCAATCAAACCTTTCTTTCCAGAAAATGAATTATTGATTTCCAAATCTCTCACAACTCTATCTTCTTTGGATGTTAGATTTGCAAGATTTCCTGATCCATCAAAAACAATTACTCCCTGATTGTCAATGATATTTTTTTGCCCAAGCAAAAAAAGTCCAAGAGGATCAAGATATTTTTGATCTGTTTGATTAGGTGTTTTGGGATATAGAGGATCTTCTTCTTTTGCAAGACGAACAGAATCAGAGATCCAAATATACCCAGTATTTTTTAAAGTGACATTTTTTTGCCCACTTCCCTCATATTTTTCTCCCAAAACAAAGGAGCCACCCTTGGCCTCAATACTTCCTCCATTACTGATTGAAAAATCAGTTTTACCACCTACAGAAAGCCACATTAAAGAATTTTTTCCCAAAACAAAACGCGAATCTTTGTGCAAATCAATGCCATCATAGGCCACAACTTTAGCTCTTGCATTTTTCCCAAGATCAACTTTCCCCCAAAAGAGTATCTTTCCTGCACCTTCACCTATTGAGCCACTATCAACAGAGCCTGTGTTTGCAGAACCTGTGCTTGTGGAGCCATTTTTGATTTTAGCCTGTGCATCAAAGTTAAAAGTCGTATTTTTCTCATCTTGATCTTGAATAGTGATATTGGACAATGTGATAGCATAGGGATCTTTCTCATCAAAAATCTTGCTTGAATCCGTGGGCTTGTTATTGATTGTCGTAATTCGCATTTCCGAATTTTTACCAATGCCAATACGCCCTCCACCTGTTTGAATAAATTGAGCCTTTGTTGTTTCTACCCAATCTGTAGGTTTTTCTCCGCTTTGCTCTTGCTTTTTGCCAATATCTAGAGTAAGTTCTGCAATTGATCCAATATCACTTGGAAGCTGTGTGATGATGGTTTTTTTAATCGCCCCATTTGTCCCATTTACCACCTCTTCTTTTGTTTCTAATCCTCTTGCATTAAGTCCTATATCCAAGGCGCCACTAAGCTCAATTTTTGGGGCATTTAGGATGAGATTTTTTTCCTTTACTCTATCTTCATCTTTAATACTTTGATTGCCCAATGTATCTTGTGTGATTTTTTTCATCTCTTGAGCAGAGACTGAAATTGTTGAGCTGATTTTAAGCACATTTCCGGCAGTAGCTTGCATCACAGCCTTATCCCAAATATTGACATAGCCTTCAATAAAAATATTTCCCTTAATATTGGCCTCAAAGCTTGCCTTTGCTCGTTCTTGCGTCCTCTCCATTCCATTATTTGTTATGAGATTAAGCGAGGATCTAAGGCTGAGAGTAGAATAGTCTTTTTGAGATTCAATGCTCATTGATGCCTTAAGATAGCCATAGTAGCCATTTTCTTTTGAGATCCCTCCAGAGTTGATATTGATTGAGCCTTGAAGAATTGTCTGCGTAAAGTCCTCAATACTCAAAGAAGATCCACTAAAGAGATTGACACTCCCCTGCCCTGTTTGATCTGCACCCAAAACAAAAGCCTTAAATCCCTTGCTATTATCATTTTTGATCTCAAGTTTTGAGCTTGTAAGTTTTTTGGCTTCTGCATCTTCTTTTGTGGGAATTTGAAAACCTCCATTCTCTGTTGTCGTTGCTGTTTCTGGGGAATTGATATAGTTGAAATTTTTAAGTGCCAAAATCCCATAGTTGTTTTGATCAGAGATGAAGGTCGCCTCAAGAGTTAGTATTGGACGAGTGGCAAATGTTCTAGGCTTAACGATAAAAATCCCATCTCCTTGATTCCAAGAAAAGGTCTTATTTTCCTCAATCCCTGATGCAAAAGTTGGCTTTTTGCTCGTTGTTCCTGCACTACTTGAAAAATCAACTTGATATTCTTTATCAGCAGCATTTATTCCCACAAGAAGAGTAGAAAGAAGACAAGAAACTAAGATTTTTTTATTCATTCAAGTTTCCCCCCTCTTCTCAAATCACAGGCATATCAGGGGGATTCATATCAACATAATCCTGACTGCTCTCATATCGTGTCTTATAATCTTTTTCCTCTTCAAGAGAGGGTTCTTCAAAGCGAATGTATTTTTTATTAAATTGAATTTTTACATTCTTAACTTCACCATTTCTATTTTTGGCAACAATAATCTCTGCAGGCTCAATCTCTCGCTCTACAAATTGAGATTTATAATCCTTGTCTTCTTTTTTTGCTCTCTCCTCCTTTGCTTTCTCTTCTCGTTTTCTATATACATCATCACGATACAAAAAAAGGATGATATCCGCATCTTGCTCAATCGCTCCAGATTCCCTCAAATCTGAAAGTTGCGGTCTTTTATCATCGCGACTTTCAAGCATACGATTGAGCTGACTTAGGGCAATGATGGGGATCTCAAGCTCACGCGCTAAGATCTTAAGCCCTCTTGAGATTTCGCTAATCTCTTCTTGTCGTTTTGCCTCGCCCCCATTTTTTTTATTTCCGCTCATCAGCTGCAAATAATCCACAACACAAACCCCTAAATCTGAAATCTTGCTTTTGAGTTTTCTCATTTTGCTTCGCAACTGGGTAATGCTAACAAAAGAGCTATCATCAATATAAAGAGGAAGCGAAGAAGTGTGGCTAGAGATCTGACTAAGACTACTCCACTCTTCTGCATTGAGATCACCTACTCTTAAGCGCTGAAGAGGAATGGAAGTGCTAGAAGAAAGCATTCTGAGCATAAGATGTTCTGCCTGCATCTCTAGGCTAAAAAAGGCAACACCCTTTCCTGAAGCAAGAAACTTTTGAACCATATTGAGCACAAAAGTTGTTTTTCCCATCGAAGGTCTTGCACCAATAATAATCAATTCTCCAGGATTAAATCCGGTCGTGATGCGGTTGAGTTCTGCAAAGCCCGTATTTAACCCGACAAGAAGATTATTTCCCCTAGCTTTGATCTCCTCAATCATCTTGATTGTGCTCACAACGATCTCTTCAGAATCACGAAATTCTTTAAGCTCTCCATTGGCAGAGATTTCATAGATTGTTTTTTCTGCATCTTCTAGCACATCTTGGGCTTGGGCATTTTGATCTTTTGCAGAAGTTGCGATGCGATTTGCCATAAGATAGAGAGTTCGTTTAATGGAGGCATTTTTAATCTCTTGGAGATAGAAGTCAAGATTGACAAGTGGAGCAAGGGCTAGAAGTGAGAGAAACTCTTCTTCACTATAAAACTTATTTTTAGAAAGTGTGGGAACGATCAAATCCGCATCAATGGGCTTTTGTGCCTCATACTGATTTTTTATTGCTCCAAAAACAGATTGCAAAAAAGCATCAGAAAAATCTTTTTCATCCAAAACAGAAGAGACATCTTCAAAGACTTCTGGATTGAAAAAAATCGTTGCTAAAATGGAGCGTTCAATATTGCGAAGTCCTAGATTATCCATTGTTTGCCAAACCCAAAATCTCAAATTTTCAAAAGTTTAGATTTTAAACAAAAAAAGACAATGTAAAAACTAAGTTGGCATATATTCTTCTTATAATTCACAGATCTTAAAATAATGGAGAAAGAATGGAAACAATTCAAATCAAAAATCCCCTTGA
>CAUWEE010000070.1:0-5687 GCA_963557095.1 uncultured Helicobacter sp.
TCGACATATGCAAACGATATGTCGAAAAAAACAAGAATCTTCGACATATCAAAAGAATATTCACAAACAAATCTTGATCTATTGCAGCAACTCTCTTCGCAAAATATCAAAAAGCCTAGTATTGACAAAATATTTGTTTCTACCCATTTTTAAGATTTCAAGCAATCCCAAACTCTCGCACTCTTTTAGGTAATTTGAAGCTGTTTGTCTGTGAATTCCCAACTTTGATTCCAAAGATTCTATTTTGGTATAAGGATAGGAAAACAAGAGTTCCACTAGATCCCTGCTATAAATCCTACTCGCTTTCTCTTGTAGGGTTTGAGTATATTCTTGCATTGCCTTGTGAATTTCTCCTATCCTCTGAATCGTCGCGACAGAAGTTTGCTCAATTCCTCTTAGCATATACACTACCCAATCTTTAAAATCTCCACTTTTGCTCACCTCTGCCAAAAGCCGATAATAGTCTTCTTTGTATTTGATGATGTAGGCACTAAGATATAAAATGGGCAGATCCAAAAGCTTTTTGTGTGTGAGATACAAAACATTTAAAATCCTCCCACTCCTGCCATTGCCATCATAAAAAGGATGAATGCTCTCAAACTGATAATGGATCATGGCAAGTCTAATCAGAGGATCAAGAGAATCTTGATCTTCATTGATGTATTTTTCTAGATTGCTCATCAGTCTTTTGATCTCTTCTGGATTTTGAGGCGGAATATGCTTGACTTCCCCAGTCTTTGGGTTTTTTAGCAGAGTGCCACCTTGTGTCCGAAAGCCAGCATTATTCTTTTCTAGCCCCATTTGAATCTCTAAAATATGGCGATTAAGCAGAAGCCCTTCTCTTTTAATCCCCTCAAAGCCCTGCCTCAGTGTCAAGGCATAATCCTGCACCTCTTTGGCATTTTGTGTTAGATGTTTTTCATCTGCTTGTGCTAAAAACAGCTCAGCATGCGTAGTAATAATGTTTTCTATCGCTGCAGAATCTTTGGCTTCTTGCAAGATTAAGGAATTGATCAAAATTTCTTGATTGGGGATGATTTTTGCAAAACCATTGAGTTCTCCAAGCTTCCTTGAAGCTATGCTTAGCAAACTATAAACCTCACTATCTGGAGTGAAGTTTGGCGGTAATTCCCTAGGGATAAACTCTCTTTTGTTCATTTTCTAACTCAATGGGATTTGCATGGATTTTCCTTGACTGCAAGTTTTTAAAATTGTGGGAAATTATTGCAAAATTTCCCTCTTGGGGAGAGGGGAAATTTCTTGAGATGCTTGGGGATGATGCGTCAAGTTTATGATTGTATTTGGGCTTGAATTTCGACTTGTGAGGCAAATTGTGCAGCTTGGATATTGTCTATCACTTAAGGCTTTGCTCTTTGCTTGGATTATATCGCAAGGATCATTCCGCATCGATCTCTAGCTCCACAGGGCAGTGATCACTCCCTAAGATTTCAGAGTGGATCTTGGCTGAGAGAAGCTTGGAGGCTAGAGACTTTGAAGCAAGGAAATAATCGATTCTCCAACCTGTGTTGTTTGCTCTAGCTCTTGCACGATAGCTCCACCAAGTGTAAGCCCCCTCAAGATCAGGATAAAAATGCCTAAAGGTATCAATAAAGCCACTCTCTAGTAAGAGGCTTATCTTCCCCCGCTCTTCATCGGTGAAGCCAGCATTTCTGCGGTTAGTCTTGGGGTTTTTGAGATCGATTTCTTGATGTGCCACATTCAGATCCCCGCACACAATCACGGGTTTCTTTGCTTCAAGATTCTTCAAATAAGCCCTGAAGTCATCCTCCCACTCCATACGATAATCCAGCCTTGCAAGTTCGGCTTGGGAGTTGGGTGTATAGACATTGACAAGATAAAAGTCCCTAAATTCTGCACAAATGATCCTCCCCTCCTTGTCGTGATGGGCAATGCCCATATCATAGCTCACGCTAAGGGGCTTCACTCTAGTCAAAACTACCACGCCAGAGTAGCCCTTCTTCAGAGCAGAGTTCCAAAACTCCTCATAGCCTTCAAAGCAAAATTCTGCCTGCTCTTTGTGCATTTTGGATTCTTGGATGCAGAAAATATCTGCATCAACAGATCTAAAAAAATCCATAAAGCCCTTATTCATACAGGCTCTCAAACCATTCACATTCCAAGAAATCAATCTCATTTATCACTCCTTATTTGAAATCAAAGCAGCCTCATAGAGGAAGATTGAGGCTTCATAGCTGATTTTTTTGAGTTCATCCTTTTTGGCATAACTCAAAAAAAGCCTCTCTTTGGCTCGTGTCACTGCTACATAAAACAAGCGTCTCTCTTCTTCTAGGCTTCCGCCCTTGCTGATAAGCTTGCGGTTGGGGAAGCGTCCATCCATCAAATCCACCACGAACACCTCGGCAAACTCTAGTCCCTTGCTTGCGTGGATGCTAAGCAGATTGACTCCATTTCCCTCACTCGCCTCACTCCCGCCCAAAATCATCGCATTCAAAAACCTCCCAAGATCACTGTAGGGTTTGCTGAGTGTCTCAAGCAAGATAAGCTTTCTTTGGATTCGCTCCATTGCCTCAAGCTCGCGTGCAGAATCAATGCTTCCATCTTTGTTTTTTGCCCTCTCTTTTGCCAAAGCCTTCATAAGATTCTCAAAAAAATCTGAAGTGCGAATGGTTTTGATGAGATTTGAGGGGAGGGATAATCCCCTTGCCCTTTTGGTCAAAACAAAAAAGCCATTCAAAAATTTTGCCCCCTCGCTTGTGAGCTTGGGGTGCTCAAAAAGAGGATGGGATCGAAAATCTTTATCCAAAAGAGTATCAAATCTCGCAGCATTCTCAAGGGCAAAAAAATCATCAAACAAGCCAAGTTGGCTTGATTTGGCGCGTAAGTTATAGGGCTTGAGACCTAGCTTTGGCTCAAGCAAGCCTTTCATAGCCTCCCCCTCTCCTAAAATGCTCAATGCCTCATACAAATCTTTGGCAATGGAGCTTCCTATGCCCCTACCATAGCCTAAGGTATGGATGTAAGCCATCATATCTCTACCATTATAAAAGCAGGAGCATAGATCAAGCAAAAGTGCGATTTCTTTGCTTTCAAAAAAGCTGTTTCCCCCCTTGCGTTTTGATGAGATTCCAAGCTCTCTCAAACTTGCCTCAATCCCATCAGCACTAGAATTATTTCGAAAGATGATGGCGATATTGTGATGAGCAACTCCACTACTAGCTACGCGTTTGGCAATCCCTTGATACTGCAAAAAAAGCTCATCATAGACAAGTAGCTTTGGAGCATCAAAGTTTCCCTTCTTCATCACCTCTAAGCTTTTAGGATAGATTCGTTCATTGCGCGAAATTACTCTTTGAGCTAGATCCAAAATCGCTCCGCTTGAGCGGTAGTTTTTCTTCAGTGTGAAGACTTTGGCATCATCATAATCTTGCGTAAAGTTGGCGATGATGGAAATATCTGCTCCATTGAAGGCATAAATGCTCTGATCATAATCTCCCACACAAAAGAGGCTAGGGGATTTTAGGGCTTTGAGGATGGATTCTTGTAAGGGGTTGGTATCTTGATATTCATCACAGAGTATCTCTGCAAAGGGGCAGCCACTTTGAGCCACAATTTTGCTTATTTCTTGGCGATAGAGGAGGAGTAAGTCGTTGTAATCCACATAGCCATATTCTCTTTTGAGAGAATTAAACTCTTCAAAAATACCTTCATAGATAGGCAAAAAGAGGCTTTGCTGCGGGGCTTTTTGCTCTAAATATTGTCCAAAATCCATATCAACACTTGAGTTTAAAAAGAGGCCATAGAGTTCAAAGAGGTATTGTGAAGTGTAGGGCTTAGTCTCATAGCGTTCAAGAAAGACTCTGCGCTCATAAATGCTTTTAAATAGCACCTTAAGCTCTCTTGGCTGTTTTAAAGAAACTTTCAAATGCTCTTTGAGGTATTTGTATGCCACAGCATGGAAAGTGCCTGAAGTGATTTTTTTGGCTAGCTTTTCGCCAAAGATCTTCCCTACGCGTTCAATCATTTCCGCGCTTGCTTTATTGGTAAAGGTAAGCAAGAGAATCTCTTCAGCCTTCACGCCCTCACCCAAAAGAAAGGCAATGCGTCCTACGATGGTAGAAGTCTTGCCTGTGCCAGCAGAGGCGATGATGAGATTGTGTCCTCTTGGAGCTGTGGCAGCTTGGAGTTGTTCGGGATTGAGAGTGGATAGAGGCATTAGCTTCCTAGTATGTCAAGAATTTAAAAGGGAGAATTATACAGCTTCATCTTCGTCTTTATTGGGAGCTTACATAAAGTCAAGATAGGGGGAAACTTGGAGTAAAATTCCACTCTTTTGAGAGATTTTAACTTCTTTTTAGACTTGTTGGCATAAAGGATTTGATCAATGAAGCTCCATCCTTCTTATTTTTCGATTATTCCCCTAGCTTTGAGTGCTTTTTGTATGGGGGTTGCAGAGCTTTCAATGGCAGGGATTTTGGATAATCTCTCTCAAAGTCTTGAAATTTCATTGAGTGAGGCGGGTTATCTCACGACGATTTATGCTGTAGGGGTGATTATTGGTGCTCCACTTTTGACAATCCCCCTTAGTGCCTTCACACGCAAGATGCAATTGAGTATCAATCTTGGCATCTTTGCTCTGGGGAATTTGCTTATTGCTTTGAGTTCGGATTTTTATCTTACTGCCTTTGCTCGATTTATTTGTGGTTGTATGCATGGCGTTTTTTTCGTCATCGCAACGCTTACTTGCACGCAGGTTGCTCAAAAGGGCAAAGAATCTCAAGCCCTAGCATTGATGGTTTCAGGTTTGACGATCTCGATGGTAAGTGGAGTTCCTTTGGGAGCAATGATTGGGAATTTTTATGGTTATAAAACTCTTTTTGTTTGTATTACTCTGCTTTCTTTGTGTGTTTTGCTTAGTGTTTATTTTGTAATGCCTGCAAAGATTGAGGGGCAAAAAACTTATCTTGGAGGATTGCTTGATGGCTTGAAGAGTCTGGGAATGTGGAGGGCATTTTTGATCACTGCTAGTTTTTGTGGCAGTATTTTTGCCTTTTATACTTATGTAGAGCCATTTTTTATCAGTCTTGGAGGGTTTAATCATCAAGAGCTAAGCTTGGCTTTGCTGATTTATGGAGTTTTTGGAATCCTTGGCAATTTGTATGGAGGAAAACTTGCTGATACAAAGGGTGCAAAAGCTGCTCTTAAACTCACTCTTTTTTTGCTTGCGCTCTCTTTACTCTCTTTGATTGTGACTATTGCCTATCCTCTTGTAGCAGTGTTTAGCTTTTGTATGGTGAGCTTTTGGGGATTTTCCTGCGTCTCTTCAGTCAAAATCTTAGCCCTAGCGAGTGCAGAAAAATACACACCAAAAAATATTCAAAGCTCAATCTCTCTGAATGAAGCGAGTTTCAATCTAGGGATTGCTATAGCAACGCTTTTTGGAGGTTTGATTCTCTCTATGATTGGCGTGATTTATACTCCCATTCTTGCTTCATTTTTGGCTTTTTTTGCTCTTGTCTTGCTTTTTACAATCAGGGATTAAAGTTTTGGAGGATTTACCAAAGCCCTCAATCAAGGTGCTTTATAAAAATATCAAGCACATCATTCTTAGGGTAAAGCCTAGTTTGGAAGCGCTTTTGAGTGTGCCTTTTGGGACAAGTGAGGAGAGGATCAAAGAGTTTTTGGAGCAGAAAAAAGAGTGGATTAAG
>CAUWEE010000071.1:0-5640 GCA_963557095.1 uncultured Helicobacter sp.
ATGCAAAAGAAGCTCAGTTGCACAACACAAGCGGCATCACCTTGCAAAAAGGTAGCCAAATCATTGCCAAGACTTTCAAAAATGATGGGACTCTTGCTATGGGCAATGGTAGCTCATTTCAGACAGGGCAGATTGATTCATCAAGTGATAAGCGGGGGAAAATCGATGTGCAAGGAGATGTGCGCCTTATCCTAAGCAGCCCTAATGCCGCTTCGTCTACACCACTAGCTCCCCTTGCTCTTGCAGGGGCTCAATCGCAGCAAGCTAGCATCAAAAATCAAGACATTCTCATCCGCTATGGGAATTTCACAATCAGCAACAAAAGCTCTTCTGAGAGCGCCACCCTTGTTGATTTGGCAGATACAAAAACCTTAAGCTTAGAGGGGGTGAAGTTTGAGGCACAGAGTGGTTCTGCTACGATTGAGGGCTTTGAAAGCCTAGAGAGCAAGGATCTAAGTCTCCAATCCATCCAAATCCAAGCAAAGGAGCTCAAAACCCTTACAAATACCAAGATTTCTCTTACAAATTCGACTCTAAGAACAGAGCAAGATCTAACAATCAAAAGTGCAAATGGAAGTGGTGGGGGTAGTAGAAGCGGTGGAAGCAATGGCAAATCCACCTTTTTGTTAAATGGAAGTGCTCTCATTTCTGCAGGAGAGAAAAGCATCACAATTGAAGGTGATCACGCACTTCAAGGAAGTGGCGTGCTCAATATCTTGGGCAAAACCATCACTCTTGGCAAGGATGCATCAACTGCAAGCTTGATGAAAAGCACTGCTTCTGATTCTGCCAAACTTGCTCTAGCTGCTTCAGACTCTGTGATTAGCAAAAATCTCAAACTTGAAAATCTGACAATGCAGCTTGTGCAAGATGAGAAGGCAGCAAGGCTTCAAAATGAGAAGCTCACACTTGGCAATGCATCCGTGATTGAGGCGATCAATCGTAAGGGTGAGCTTGTGGATTTGGTGATTGGCAAAAATAGCAATAATGGCACAATGAGTATCGAGGTGGCAAAAAATAGCACCATCACCATTGACAATACACAAGAGGTCAATGCCACTTTGAGAGGGAAAAATATCAAGATCACTGAGAATAATATCACCCTTAGCGGAAATGGACACAAATCACGCTTGACTTTGGAAGCGAGGGAGGGGAGGGTTACGCTAGGTGGGGCAAATGATGCAGAAGCTTTAAAGATCTCAATCAGTGGATCAGGCACAGCTACAAATAACATCCTAGATCTGAAAACTTCACAGGTTTATCTTGGAAAAAATGTCGAGCTAAGCGGGGTTTTGCTCACTGCTGGAGGAGAGAGTGGGGTGAGCTTCTATGGCAGCAAAGGGGGGACACTTAGTTTTAAAAATGCGGCAAGCATTAGCACAGAGAGAGATGGAAAATATGGGGAGATGAGCTTTGGAGTGCAGTTTGAGGAGAATGGAGCACAAGGTAATGATGCTAAGAGTAATCTAAAATTTGAAGGCGATACAGACTTAAAGGCTGCAAACTTTGTCTTTTTGGGGCAAAAAGTCAGCCTAAGCAAGGCAGCAGGAACAAGCACAGGAATAAGCGCAAGAAGTGCAGGAGCGACAAATGGAGTCTCTCTTAAGCTCTATGCACTTGGACAGGATGGGAAAGCAGAGAAGGGCACTTTTCTCTTTGCTGATACGACTTTTTCTGCCAATTCTGCTACAGGCACTGCCGTAGGTAGCAGTGGCGCATCCAACCCAAAAATTGCTCTCTATACAAATCAAGAGGCTGTGCTTATGGTCAATAATCTAACTCTTGATGGCATCGATCTTACATCATTCAAATCCAAAACTACTCAAAACCTCCAAAACACCCAAGAAGAGCTAGCCGCACTTGATCTCTCTGCAAGCAGTGGGAAACTCACAGCCCTAAGCTCTGTAACAATCTCTGCAAATGGGATCTATAGTGCTGCACGCCCAGAAAATGCAGCAAGCAGGCAGGAGGCACAGAGAGAGCAGGGCATAGGGATGGATATCTATGTGGGGGATAGCTCAAAGAGTGGGCAACTCACGATCAAAAGCGATGTAAAAAGCGATAAGTTTTTTATCGGCGGTAATCTTGTGATTGATAACTCTGCAAGCAATGGCACTCAAAGCTCACTTAAGATCGAGCTAGGCAAAAATGGCAAGGGCAAAAACGGCACAGCAGGAGCTGCAAGTGTATCAAAACTTGAAGATCAGACCCTAGAGCTAGAGATCCTTAGCGGGCTTGCAGCCATTGGCAAGATCCCTACTAGCTCAAGCAGTGTCTCAACAGGTGCTCAGACAAACTCTAGCACCGAAATCAAAGCCAAAAAATTCATTTTTGGAGCGACATCAAGCCTAGCTTCCATCAATGGCACACTCAAGCTTAATACCAAAGAGGATGACACAATTGAAATCAAAGGCAAGACTATCTTGCAGGGCACAGAGAATGCAGAAGCCAAGATTGAGGTGGTTAAAAATGGAAATGGTGGTGTTGGAGGTATCGGAGGCGTTGGCGGCTTAGGTGTGAGCACTGGCACTAGCAATGGCACTGTTGCCCTAAAGCTTCATGATATTGAATCCACAGGCAAAGGAAGCATCAGCAATAAGGGCCTAACTTTTATGGATTCAAATATTGTGGCCAAGGGCAGCGGTAGTGCCAAAAGCCTCATTCTAACTGATGAGACGGTGGCTGCAGAGACGATTTTCCCTGTGGGCACAGCACCCTATGCCAAAAACCTTATGAGCGGAAGCATCTCTTCAATCACTCTTGATGGGGGGGATTTGGAATTTAAAAGAGGGAATGGAAAGAATAGAGGCAATAGTGTGAGCACTCCAAGCACTGCAGGCATTAAGCTCAACTCCAATGGCTTCATCCAATCAAGTGGGGATTCTAAACTTAAGCTTAAAACAATTCAAGTAGGGACAAGCGGGGAGGATCGATTCGCACTCAAGGTGCTTGATGGGACTTTTAAGCTTGTTGAAGAGCATACAGCTAACCAAATTGGAGCAATTACCCTAGGAGATAAAGACAAGAATAAGGGTGGAAATTTTGTTTTTCTTAAGCAAGAAAACGGAACACAAAATGGTGTGCAAGTAACGGCTGCTCAAGCAAGCAATACGCCAATTTATAACGATCTCAAGCTACAAGGGGATCTAAGAAGCTTTGGAGATTCTTCAATCAAGGTAAATCAGCTCATCCTTACTCAAAAAAAGGGAGGAGGTTATTACACAATTTCAAGCAGCAATGGAACTCTAAGATTTGATTTGATGGGCAATCAGGGAGTGGAGTTCCAAAATGATTTTGTGCTTGAAAATGGAGGGCTTAGCTTCAATGATAGCTCCTCGCAAGCAATGGGAAAAATCTCTTTTAGGCAAAGCACAATTCAATCAAGGGGAAATTCTAAGATCCTGGGCTCTGAATTGGATTTGGATGGGGCGCCAATCGGTGCGCAGGGTGGAAGACTTGTGATACAGGGGGTAAAGACTAGCACTCTAGCAGGGAATATCTCTGTGGGGAATGCTGGAGTTTTGGCTGTGCAAAATTATCAAGGAAGCAGAGCTTCACTTAGCATTTTGGCAGGGAAGAGTGTTAGCCTAAGTGCAGTCGCACCTTATGTCTCCCCTAGTGATCCTCTTGGAGGGGGGAGTTTTGGAAAGATTGAAGTCAAGTCCCTCATCTTTGAAGGCCTTCAGGCAGAAAAAAATCTAATCAATCTTGCTTTGATAGGAGAGAGCAATGCAGCCACACTGCAAGATGATCGTCTCTTTGCTCTAAGAGAGGGAAAAATCATCTTAATTGATACAGAAGCTGGAATCAAGAAAAAAACAGGTAATGCTCAATATAGCAATATCACCCTTAAAGATGTCAGCGTGGATCGTGGCTCTTATACTTCTATCACGCTTACTCCAAAGCTTGAAATGGATAAAACTCTTGCAGAAGGTGAGATTGTCAAGCAGCTCACATTGGATGTCTCTGTTGTGCAAAAGACGATTTCACAACTCATGGAGAGCATCAAAGATCCTAGCAAAAAGAAATTGATGCAAGATTTTTTCTCCAATCCTTTAAATCAGGCAATCGCAGAGAGTATTTTGCAAAGCAAGGACAATGTCTTCAAAGCAGGCTTAGCAGAGTATATTTCTTCTGGAAATATAGGTGTTGTATCTTCATCTTTGCAATATATGACGGCGGCTTTGCAGGGGGCAACAGATGGAATCTATGCAAGCGATAAGATCATTCAAGAGCTAAGAATGCTTCGCGCGACAAATCTTGAAAATCGTATGCTAAGAAGCGGCAATCCCTATATTTCAAGGGTAGAGATTGCACACTTGCTCAAGGCACTCTCTGGTGTGCGTTATGCAAGTGAGGATGATGAACTCCTGCTTGATACAGAATATAGCGGTCCAAACTATGGCTCAATTTGGGCAACCTATGAAGGAGCGACAAGCTTTGGTATGAGCGACAATGCAAGTGTAAATGGTTTAAGTGCGGGTTATGATACGCTTTTGGGGGATTTGAGGGAGCATTTGCTAGGTTTTTATGTCAATTATGGCTATGGGACTTATAGTGCAAATTTTGTCAAAAATGATTCTCATAATTTTGGCTTAGGCCTTTACTCAAGACTGACCTTTGATCGTAATGAAGTGGAGTTTGTCTTATCTCAAAGTATAGGGATGAATCGTTCAGATCTCTATGTAGGGGCTTCAAATGCATTAACCGTGCAGTATCTCAACCAAAAGCTCAAATATAATTTTTTCATCACAGACGCCCAGTTGCGCTATGGGTATCTTATTGCAGTAGGGGATAAGGAAAGTCCTTTTTATTTCAAACCTTTTGGAGGACTTGATTTTGGGGTAACAGTCAATTCCCAAAGCAAGGGAGATGGACTTGCTGCGATTGGCATTGATCGCAGTGTCAATTTTAAGCTTGGTATTTCTTTTGGACTTGAGATGAAAAAATATTTCAATGAAGGCTCTCATATCTATCTTTTGCCAGTCTTGGAAAAAGCGCTTGTAAATGATTCGGGCACGACAAACCTCGGTTTTGTTGGCGCGCAGACAATTCCTTTCGTGCAAGCTCATCAAGTCAATAGCGCTTTTGCTCTGTATGCAGGAGGACAGGGGAGCGTGAGCAAAGATGTTTCAATGAGTGGGGGTCTAGGAGTGAAAGTGGATGTTGAAACAAAAGATGTGCTTACCAATTGGAATATTGGTTTTAAATATCATTTCTAAGACTTACAAAACAAAAGGGGGATGGGGGTGTTATTCGCTTAGCAGTCGTATTTCTGTTGAATTTTGTGTAAAGGTGGGTTTTTTGAAACTTCTTGGGGCAATTTGTAGGGTTTTGTTTTGCTCAAAGTAATCCTTGAGGACATTAACCCTTTGTGAAATATCTTTGTAATAAGCCTCAGCGAGATCATTTCTTCCCTTGCTTTTCTCCCAGCTAAAGCCTTTGTTGTAAGACTTGATGATCTCTTTCCAGTTTCCCTTGCGCACCTTTTTCCAATAGAGCAGCTCTTCAAGCGCAATTTTTGAGGCAAATTCAGGATCTCTGATGAGTTTTTCAGCAATAACATTGCGCTTAAATGAAGTGTTTTTGGTTTTGTAATGCCTTTTGATGACTCCAGGAATATGGGCGTGATAGATCCCC
>CAUWEE010000072.1:0-5631 GCA_963557095.1 uncultured Helicobacter sp.
ACAATGACAAAGGATTCCCAAAGCACAATTTCCAAGATGGGGGATTATTTTTTAAGTATTGCCATCTCATCTGAAGCCTGTCCACTCAATATCGCACATACAAGCTCCACAACTCTCACTCTTGCCCTAGGTGATGCTTTGGCAGTCTGTTTGATGAAAAAGCGCAACTTTACACACAAAGATTTTGCCTCCTTCCATCCAGGTGGAAGCCTAGGAAAAAGACTTTTTGTCAAAGTTAGGGATCTGATGCAAACGCACAATCTGCCCATTATCAAAACAAGCACTCTGCTTAAAGATGCCATTATCACAATGAGCGAAGCTCGACTGGGAAATGCAATCATCTGTGAAGATAGCCGCCTTGTCGCAATTTTAAGCGATGGGGATTTAAGACGCGCAATGATGAGCAAGGATTTTGATCTCAATATCCCAGCATTACATTTTGCAAATAAAAATCCAAAAACAATCCAAGATCCCAATCTTCTTGCCTATGATGCTTTGAAATTCATGGAGACAAATAAGATTCAAATTCTTTTAATCACTGATGAAAAGGCAAGGGTTCTTGGTGTTTTGCATCTTCATACATTGATTTGTGCAGGGATTCAATAATCCCCTAAAGTGCTCGGATTTTAAGCTTTTTTACAAGCTTATTCCCTGCTTCTTGCATTACATTTTTAAAAGCAGGGATATATTCATTAGCAACTTTTTCTTTTTTCTCAATAATTCCGCTCTCTAAGATCTTAAAACTCTTTAGGTCCAAAAGTTCATAGAAAAATCCAATATGTGCAAACTCTGCATCCTCGCTATCTTGCTCAATCTCAAAATTTAAAAGCTCAATTTTGAGTAAATAATCATTTTTGATCCCACCAAATGGAGGGATAGAGGCTTGGATGCAAGATGATTCAAACTGCTTAAGCAAAAATTGTCTCAAGAGATTCTTTGGCGAATCGATCCACTGCATTTGAGGCAAAGCAATAATCTTTGATTGTTTGGTTTTATAGACAATTTCTGGTCGATCATAAGTAGAAGAAGCACGGATTTCAGCAATTCCGATATGAGATGAGATACGACAATCTTCTGAAGTGTTGATCGCAAAACTTAAGTCATAATAACTAATTTGAGGTAGAGGTGTTTTTAAATTAAAACAACCACTCAAAACCAATATTGATGAAATATAAAACAAAATCTTTTTCATCTCTCTTCTCCCTGTTTCCTTTGTCCAAAAATTGCTTCATAAGGACTCTTTTCCAAGCGTTCAAGCAATAAATTTGCCTTGTAAAAAAAACGATTCATTTCATTGAGACTATTTTCAACCCCAATTATTGTTGGAGCAATAATTTGACGCACATTGTAATCCCCCCTTTGCAAACTAAGATTAAAGTTTTTAAGCGTCTTGTTTGCTGTAACGCTTAGAGCATCGATATTTTTCCTTGTATCTTCAAGGTTTTGCAAAATGATCTTCAAAGCCTTGATCATTTCTTGAATGTTTTGGTTATTTTCATTTGTAAAAATTGCCCTAATATCTGCAAGTATTTCTTTGACATCCCCCCCACTTTGATCAATATTCTCAAAAAGCTTTCCCATAAAACCTTTCTGATAGCAGAGCTCACTCCCCTCAACCAAAGCAGCTCCATTGCCCTGAGTAATGTTCAAAAAATTTGCTCCGGCAAGCCCCTGACTTTCTGCGCTCACACAAGCTCCATTTAATAATTTGAGGTTAGAATCAATCAAAAGATTAATTTGAATCGAGTTTGCACTATGATCTTTAAAGGCTACCCGTGTAACTCTCCCGACCAAAATCCCCTTATAACGAACCGTTGTTCCAACACCAACCCCTGAAATTCCTTCACTTGAATAAACAACATAAGCAGTGTATTTATTCTCATTTAAACTGCCTCCACCCATCCAGATGATAAAGCCAATCATTGCCGCAATCCCTAGCAAAAATAATCCCCCAATGTAAGCAAAATTTACATTTCTTTCCATACTCTCCTCCCTCTCTTGCTCAAGAACAACTCCCCGATCTCCTGTCCCTGAGACATCATCTTAAGGTTGCCATCAAAAACTATTTTTTGTTTCTCAAGCAAAATAAAGCGATCAACACAATCCTTAAGAGAATCTAAATCATGCGTTACCATAACAATCGTGATCCCCAAAAGCTCTCTAAGCTTTAAAATAAGCTCATCAAATTTCTCACTACTTGCAGGATCTAACCCACTTGTAGGTTCATCCAAAAACAAAATCTCTGGACTAAGCGATAAGGCTCGAGCAAGCGCCACTCGCTTTTTCATTCCTCCACTTAGCTCATAAGGATAAAGTGAACAAACATGGGGAGGAAGTCCAACAAGAGAAAGCCACATTTTGGCGTTTTCTACAATCATACTCTTAGAATAAGTCGAATATTCGCTCAACATAATCCCCACATTTTCTAAAACATTCATTGAACTAAAAAGTGCTCCAAATTGAAACAAAACCCCGCATCTTCTTAAAAGCATCTCTTGTTTATGTAAAGAAAGCTCAGAAATATTTTGACCAAAAATAAATACCTCACCCTCTTTAATAGGATTGAGAAGTAAAAGTGTCCGCAAAAGAGTAGATTTCCCGCTTCCACTCCCTCCCAAAATCCCAAAAATCTCTCCTTTTTGAACATTGAAACTGATTTTATTATGGATAATCTGATCCCCAAATTGCGTAAGTAGGTTTTTAACTTCAATCATCTTCATAGATCAAATCCTGTAAAAATAATTGAGAAAATCGCATTTACAACAATGATCCAAAAAAGAGCATTGACAACACTCATTGTTGTATATTTTCCCACCGATTGCGTATCTCCTGCAATCTGAAGCCCACGATAGCAACCCACAAGAGCAATTACAGCCCCAAAAAAAGGAGATTTGATCACACCTACCCAGAGATGCGAGAGATTAACATACTCATAAAATCGATCAATGTATTGAGGAAAAGAAATTCCTGTATGAATCTTAATCACAAGGGCACTTGCAAACAAAGAAGCCATATCCGCCAAAAAAACTAAAAGTGGCATAGCAATCACAAGAGCAAGAAAACGCGGCAGAATAATGAAGCGATACCAATCAAAGCCCATAATCTTCATTGCATCAAGTTCTTCAGTGATTCGCATCACTCCAATTTGAGCAGTAAAACTTGAAGCACTACGCCCAGCAACAACAAGAGCCAAAATAAAGGGTCCCATTTCTCGCAAAGCAAGTTTTGCCATCGTCTCAACACTTGCCAAGGGAACACCCATCTTTTGCAACTGCAACACACCTTGCAAACTAATAGCTGAACTCACAATAGCACAGGTTACAAGTCCCACTGGAAGAGCCTTAAAACCTGAATGATAAATGTGATACAAAAGAGAGGAAAACTTCAAAAGGTTTGGCCGTATCAATGTGCGCAACAGATTAAATACAACAAGGCCAAAAAAAGAACAAAAATCAAAAAAGCCGTCCAAAACCCCATAAATCCACCTCCCCAAGACAAACAACAAAGAATGATTTTCTTTTTGTGGGATAAAACCTTCACGATGCTTAATGAGTGTAAAAATTTCTTTAATCTCCTGATGAGCTCCGATAAGTTCATAACTCACACCTTGAGATTTCAAGCTTTCATCCAAAAAAATAGCAAAAGAAAAATCCATTCGCACAAGTTTTGAGCAGTCAATGACAATGCTTTTTTTATCGATAAGAAGCTTAGGAGGGTTTAAATGAAAATCACAAACCCCCTCTAGATACAAAATTCCCCGATTTGAATCAAATCGCATTATTCTACCGTTACACTCTTTGCTAAATTTCTTGGCATATCGACATCGCTGCCTACGCGCACAGCAATTTCAAGAGCAAAAAGCTGCAAGGCAACCATCATTGAAAAAAATTCTTCCATATAGTGACTGCATGGGGCTATCAAAAGCAAATCATCTGCTCCTTCAAACTCCTTTGCGCTCAAAGCAAAAATTGTTGCATCTCTTGCACTCAATTCTTCAACATTGCTTTTGATCTTCTCATACAAAAGACACTGGGGCATCAGAGCCACAGTGAATAACTCAGAATCAGCTAAGGCGATAGGCCCATGCTTCATCTCTCCACTAGGATAGCCCTCTGCATGAAGATAGCTAATCTCTTTGAGTTTGAGAGCGGATTCCAATGCAAGAGGATAGAACACATCGCGACCGATGAAGAAAAATCCATGTCCATGCAAATAACGCTTTGAGATTCTCTTGATGCGATCATGAAATTTGAGAGAAAGCTCCGTTTTTTTAATACTCTCAATCATTGCTTGAATATGTTGCTCAAGCTCTTTTTGCTCCAATGCTTGGCGCCTCTTGCCCAAAAAAATACTCAAAAGCCAAAGCACCATTACCTGTGTTGCAAAAGCCTTTGTGGAGGCAACACCCTTTTCGATACCTGCTCTTGTGAGCAAAACCTCATCGCATTCCCTAACAATAGAACTATTATCCACATTGCAAATAGCCAAAGTCTTCAGAGCAAAACGCTTCACATATTTAATCGCCTCAAGAGTATCAAGCGTCTCTCCACTTTGAGAGATGGCAATAAAAAGCTCATTTTGTTTGACAATCGGGCTAGCATAACGAAACTCGCTTGCAATGACAACATTGGTTTTGATCTTTGCATAACGCTCAAGAAGATATTTGCCCACCATTCCTGCATGATAACTCGTTCCGCAAGCACAAATTGTAACCTCATCAATCCCTTCTAAAAAATCAGGGCAAGAAAAATCAAGGTTGATCCCTCCTTCTTCAATGCGCCCCATTACAGTATCAAGCAGAACAGAGTGTTGTTCATAGATCTCTTTTTCCATAAAATAGCGATAACCATTTTTTTGAGCATAAAGCTTGTCTTGATTGAGTTCCACAATCTTTGGGAGCGAAATAAAACTCTCCAAATCCATTGATCCCACACTCCCATCTTCCAAATAGCAAACTTCCCGAGCATATCCAATCAAAGGAGCATCACTGCTAGCAAAATAAATTCCGCTCTTTCCTTTTCCAATAATCAAAGGGGAGGCATTTTTTGCATAAAAAATCTTAGTCGGTTCTTTTTGAGTGATGAGCAAAATCGCATAAGCCCCCCTAAGCTTTGCAATGCTTTGCTTAAAAGCCTCTAGGGCATCTGAAGTATCCTTTAACTGTTCTTCAAATAAATGCACAATGACTTCAGTATCAGTTTGCGAAAGGAAAGAATGCCCCTTTTTTTCTAACTCCTCTCTGATTTCTTTGTGGTTTTCAATGATGCCATTATGTACAACATTGCTAAAATCTGCAACATGAGGATGAGCATTGGCCTCCGTTGGCTTGCCATGCGTCGCCCACCTCGTATGTCCAATTGCAAGTCCAAAACCACTTGAGCTAAAATCCTTGCACTTCTCTTCCAAATTAACAAGCTTCCCCACAGCTTTAAAAATTCGCAATTCTCCCTGTGATAAGACAGAGATCCCTGCACTATCGTATCCTCGATATTCTAGCTCTCTTAAGCCATTAAAAATAAGAGATTTTTTTTCTTCATTCCCAATATAACCTACGATTCCACACATTTTGCTTACCATATCTTTTGAGATTTTAAACCAAGGATTCTACCCTAAGTCCCATTTCCTCTCCTA
>CAUWEE010000073.1:0-5586 GCA_963557095.1 uncultured Helicobacter sp.
AAAATCTTGAAGGGTGAAGATTGGATGCTCTCGCGTGGCAACTTTGTAGGCAGTGTTTTTGACAATAAGCTGGATTTGTCCTCCACTAAGATCAAATCTTGAGAGTTTCTCACTTAGTTGTTTTGCTTCTAATTCAAATTCTGCATTTTTGGGGAAGTGCAACTCCCACAATGTTTTTCGCTCCTCTTGTGTTGGGCGTTTGAATTCAATCTTATAATTGAAGCGTCTTGAAAATGCTGGATCAAGGGTTTCTAAAAGATTTGTTGTGGCAATTAGGATTCCATCAAATTTTTCAATCTGTTCTAAGAAAATGTTTTGCATTTGGTTGTGCATTTTATCCGCTCCACTGCCGCTTGTGGTGCGAGTGCTAAGAAATTGATCGGCCTCATCAAGAAGTAAAATTGGCTCTGTTTTGGATCTTTGGACAATTTCTTTATACGAATCAAAAATTTTGCGGACATTCTTCTCGCTCTCACCCACATACATCGAGAGGATTTTGGAGCAATCAAAATTAAGAATCTGTTTTTTTAGGCTTTTGGCTAAGGCAAGGGCAGTGAGGGTTTTGCCTGTGCCTGAACTCCCATAGAAAAGAATTTTAGATTCAAGGGGGCTTTTTTTGTCTTTGATCCCCCAAGATTTCAAACGCAATAAGATTTTTGGATCCATTTGCTTAAGTAGATTTTCTAAGATTTCTTGTGTGCTATTTGGCAGCACGATGTCTTTGATATTCTTTTTTGGCTCAAGGAGCTCAAAGATTTCTTGCTCTTTGATGAGAGTTTGCAAGATGTTTTTATCTTTCTTTTTGTGTCTGTTTGGGTGGATGATTTTTTGCAAAACCTCATCGGTAACGAAATAAGTGCGACTAATGCCTCCAAATGGGCTTAGAAACTCATCATAGCCAATCCATTCTTTTTCCAAAAGATTGCCTTTATCATCAAGTAGGGAGCGGTTTTTGATGCGATCGTATTCGTCTTGGCTAATTAGTTCCAAAAGAGCATTCATTTCGCGCAAATTGCTCTCTCCACCATAGTATTCCTCGCGTAGTAGAGCAAAGAAAATCGTCTGCTCTTTTTGTGTGAGTGCAGAATCCTCAATCATCTTAATCAGTTCAAAAGGTTGGGGGGTGAGCTTAATCCTATGGGCGATTTGTTGATCAAGAGCGTTTAGGCGATAAGTGATCCTAGAAAGTGAGGGAGAATTAGCTTTATGAGAGAATCTAAGGTTTGTGATCTGCACCAATAAATCAATGCGCAAAAATTGATCTTTGAGGTATTCTAGGTGATCTTCATAGGCTTTGTCTTCAAGGGCAGAATTTTCTAGGTTTCCATCCTCAAGCAGTTTAAGAAAACTATGGCTAAGATAAACGCTTTCTCCCAAAAGCTCAAGAAGGCTTTTGGAACTAATGCTGCCTTGAGTAATCCAGCCAAGATCTAAGAGGTTGCTAATGCAGGGTAGGTAAGAGAGGATTTGAGTGCGATCTTCCTCAAAGAGATTTTGAGGATCAAATACGCATTCTAAGAGGGATAAAACTTTAAACTCATTTTCTGTATCTAGCAGTGCTCTTGCCATATGCTGCAAGATTTTTGATTCATCGTTTGAGCATTTGAGTAGGGGGAAAATCCTGCTTGATTGGGGATTTTGTGAGTTGATAAAATCTATGAAATATTGCATATTTCCTTCTTGCTTTGCAAAATAAAAAGGCTAATTCTAGCGAGTTAGGGTATTGAATATCTGGGCAAATTTTTGGTATTGATCTCTTGTGCTTTTGAATAGCAAATGAGACAAAAACAATCGCCTTGCCTGATCTTAGTGTTTCTTTACCCCCCCCCGTTTCTTCTTTTGCTATCTTGGCTATCTGATCTTTTTTCTTATCTTCCCTTATTTTGTATTTTCTACCTTGATTTTGTTTTGCTTGCTTGCATAAGAGGAGTTTGTATTCTTTTGGAGAAACTAAAAAAGAGGTTTTTCCATTTGACTTGGGATGGGGAGATCCATTATTTTGAGGATGCTTGGTGCAATATTGGCAAGTGTGCCATTTTGAATAGAGTGAACTTGAGCATCAAGGATGAAACACCATACATCTCCGACTGTGTGATTAGTCAAAATATTGCCCATCTCATCTTTCATCTCTTCACAGTTGCCATGATCGCTTGTTAGAACAATAGAATAATCAAGCTCTTTGGCAAGCTCAATGATCCTTCCTAGTTCAGTATCAACTGTTTCTACTGCCTTGATTCCTGCTTCAAAAACTCCTGTATGTCCGACCATATCCCCATTGGCAAAATTGACAACGATAAAGTCATAGGCTTGCTTCATACACTCTAAAACCTGATCTCCTACTTGTTTTGCGCTCATTTGTGGGCAAAGATCATAGGTGCTGACTTTTGGACTAGGGATCAGGAAGCGATCTTCGCCTGGATAGGGGGCTTCGATGCCACCATTGAAGAAAAAGGTGACATGGGCATATTTTTCAGTTTCGGCGATGTGAGCTTGTTTGAGATGATTTTGCGCGATGATAGAGGAGAGGCTTTGACTAGGAAATTCTTTTTGCAGAAGTGAGGGTAGAGGAAAATTTTCATCATAAACATTTGTGCAGAGGCAGTAGAGATTGGAGTAGGGATGGTGGGGAAAATGAGAGAACGACTTGGAAGCGATAGCATAGCTAAGTTGTCTCATGCGATCGGATCGAAAATTTAAGAAAAATATTGCGTCATTTTCTCTTACTCCAGAGTATCCCACAAATGCGGTTGGTTTGATAAACTCATCAAAGATGCCTTCTGTATAGCTTTGTTTGACATATTCTTCTGGACTTAGGGGACTTTGAGGCGAGGCAGAGATGATGCAATCATAAGCAAGCTTAGTTCTTTCCCATCGCTGATCCCGATCCATAGCGTAATATCTTCCAGAAAGGGTGGCGATTTTGACACGATCATTAAGGTATGGAGAGAGCATATGAAGATAATTTTGTAGGCTTTGTGGTGACACATCGCGTCCATCGCCGATGAGATGCAAAAAGATTTCTTGTGTTTGAAGTTCTTTGAGGACATCAAAGAGGTGTTCAATATGTGAATGCACCCCCCCATCGCTCAAAAGTATGGCGATATGGATGCGGGTATGCATCGCAAGAGTTTGGAAAGAGGCTGTTTGAAATAGGCTGCGATTGGCTAAGCCTTGAGAAATTTTGAGCAAATCCTGAAGAATAATGTATCCAAGTCCAAGAGTCATGTGCCCAACCTCAGAATTCCCCATCTGCCCATTTGGAAGCCCAGCAGATTCTCCATAAGTTCTAATGAGCGAGTGTGGAGTGTTCGCAAAGAGCCAATCGTATGTGGGGGTTTGGGCATGATGAAAAGCATTGAAATCTTGTTTTGGGGAGTGTCCAATCCCATCAGTGATAATAAGGACTACTTTTTTCATTGACGATCTTTTTGTTTTGAAGTTTCAAAAATTATAGCTAAAATGAAAGAATCATCAATGACTAAGGATATAGAGTGAAAAAGATTGTTCTTATAATCTGTCAAGTTTTGTGTGTTTGGGGGTTTGAAGGGGGAGGGGCAAATAGGCCAAAACTTCTGCTTGATATTAAAACGGGGATGGAATACTATCAATATAAAGAACCTAAGCTTATGAAAATTACTGGAGCGATGTTTGTGCTTGATGGGGGAGTGGGCGTTTCCTATAAGCTCTTTAAAGCTTTTACAGATGTGTATTATGCAACTGATGTGGGAATCAATCGTTATGATGGAGGTTTTTATAACAGTGAAACCAAACAAGTTACCCCTACAAGTACAAAATCTAGAGATTGGTATGTTGGATGGAATCTAAAGACAGGAGTTACGCTATACAAAGATGATCGCGAATTGGTCTTTCTTTATGCGGGATTGGGATATCGATTTTTGCACAATTTATTTGAAGATAAGCCAGGTATGAAAGCTGCTTACACAAGAGATCAGGGTTACTTATATTTGCCCGTTGGCTTAAGTGGAGAGATTCCTGTTTATAAAAATTTTGCTCTTTTTGGGACAGTAGAACATCGTTTCCTCTTGTATGGACATCACAAAAGTGGAATGAAAGATTTGGGTTATGATGATGACTTGTATTTTAAACAAAAAGACGGTTTTGGAGGAAAAATTGAGCTTGGAGGAAAATTTTATTTTTCCAAAAACCAAGGGATTAAAATCAGTTTGTATTATGATTTTTGGCATATTCAAGATTCTAATAGAATTGAGCTTACTATGAAAGGTGCTCCAAAAGGAACATTTGTAGAACCAAGAAACAAGACAAATGCCGTCGGAATGACGGTGGGATATAGTTTTTAACTATGTTTTGAGAAAAGTAAATGAAAATGCAAGATAAAGTGCGCTAGAATTTTGACTACAAAAATTGATCTAAAATACGAAAGATTTTTGTAGGGGCTCCAGGTTCCCCCACCCCCTATCCTGGAGCCCCTAGAGCAATCTCCTAGGACTTATAGGAAGTTTAGTGTTTTATCTCCTTTATTCTTATTTCAAGATTAACATTTTTCAATACATTACTTTCAGAGCAGGCTTAAGTTTCTTTATCGCTTTCTTTTTAAGCGTGTTTTTACTCCCTTTGTTCATAAAGTGGGCTAAGGCAAAAAAGGCCAATCAGCCTATTTCTACTTATGTTCCCACTCATGAAGGCAAAAAAGATACTCCCACAATGGGGGGAATTGTTTTTATTGCTAGCACTTTGATTGCTAGTTTTCTGTGTGTCAATTTGTGGAATCTCTATTCTATGCTTGGAATGCTTGTTTTGTTTTTCTTCTGTTTAATAGGAGCTCAAGATGATTTTATGAAAATTATCGTAAAAAGCAATGCCGGAATGAGTGCGAAGGTCAAATTTCTTTCTCTGGCTTTATTTGCTTTAGCCATTTCTTATGCACTCTTTTCTTGCGGTCATCAGGGGAATTTTTATCTTCCTTTCATGAAGCAGCCTTTGTTTGCAATGAATGCGATAATTTCAATTTTATTTTGGACACTCGTTTTTTTGGCAACTTCTAATGCTGTTAATATTACCGATGGACTTGATGGGCTTGCAACCGTGCCTAGTATTTGTGCTCTTATTTCACTTTCTGTGTTTGTTTATGTAGGGGGACATGCTGGATTGTCACAATATTTGCTCTGGCCACAGGTTAGTCAAAGCGGAGAGCTTGTCATTGTGTCCGTTGCGCTTATTGGCGCACTTTTTGCCTTCCTTTGGTATAACTGCCATCCAGCTCAAGTCTTCATGGGAGATAGTGGAAGCCTAGCTTTAGGAGGGTTTATTGCCTATATGGCGATTGTTTCTAATAATGAGATTTTACTTTTTTTGATTGGATTGATTTTTGTCGTTGAGACACTCTCTGTCATCATGCAGATTGGGAGTTATAAACTAAGAAAAAAACGAGTTTTTTTAATGGCTCCTATTCACCATCATTTTGAGATGAAAGGATGGGCAGAAAATAAGATCATTATTCGTTTCTGGATTATTGCTATTTTGAGCAATCTTGTTGCACTTTTAAGTCTTAAGATACGATGATTGCTCTTCTTGGATATGGTAAGACCAATCAAGCTTTGCTTAGGT
>CAUWEE010000074.1:0-5570 GCA_963557095.1 uncultured Helicobacter sp.
TCTGGATTGAGAAGATATGTTCCTCCACCAAGAAAAATGCAAAAAATAAAGAAAAATAAAAAATAATATTTCATCAAGATTCCTTTTATAGGGATTTTTCGTAAATCTCTCTGCAAATAATGCAATATTTGGCATGAGGCTTAATCCATAGCCTTTCTTCATCAATATTGTCCCCGCACATTTCACAAATCCCAAATTCTCCTTTTTGAATCTTATCTAGAGATTTCTTGATATCAAAGAGCTCTTGCTCGTGTTGATAGAGTAGTGAATGGTTGAGTATTCCTTGAGAATTTGCCGAAATGACATCGATTTGATCTTTGAGAGGTTGGTGATTGAGCTCAAGGAGAGAATCTGTTGCTGCACGGATGTGGCCTTGCAGTGTGCCTAAGCGGACTTCAAGAGCTTTTTTGAATTTTTGCAATGTATTTTTTTTCATTGTCATCCTCCTATTTGTGATAAGGGTGATTAGCATTGATGCTAAGTCCTCGATAGATTTGCTCACACAAAAGCACTTTTGCAACTTGGTGCGAGAGTGTAAGCGAGCTTAAGGAAATGTTCTGTGTGTATTGTAAAAAGTCTTGATTAAATCCGTATGCCCCACCGATAAAAAAGCAAACTTCACTCTTGCCATCCAAAAGTTTTGCAAAATGAAAAGAATCGATTTGTTTCCCTTTTGGATGGAGAGTGTAGTTACATTGTTTAAGATGAGGCATAAGGGCTTGTGTATAAGATTTTTGTGCTTCTTGTGCAGAAGACTTTTGTGCTTTAGCAATTTGTGAATTGAAAATATCGCAAATCTTGAGTGAGGCACCAAAAGCTCTGCACTGCTTTATTATGTCTTCATAGAATGAGCCAAAGGAGTCGTGTTTAACGATTGAGAAGACAGAGATTTTCATAATTGGGATTAAGGATTTTGATGAGATTTGAAAGAGTTGATTTCAGATCTTTGCGAGGGGTAACCATATCAATTAGTCCGTGTTCAAGGAGGAATTCAGCTGTTTGGAAACCTTGAGGCAAGTCTGCTCCAATTGTTTGCTTGATAACTCTTGGTCCTGCAAAGCCAATCGTTGCACCAGGTTCTGCGATAATCACATCTCCCAAAAAGGCAAAGCTTGCACTTACCCCGCCAAATGTAGGATCTGTCAAAATGGAGATGAAGGGCAGATGATGTTCAGCAAGGATATTAAGAGCTGCACTTGTTTTTGCCATTTGCATCAAAGAAAAAGTTGATTCTTGCATTCTCGCCCCCCCACTTGTTGAGCAAATAATAAGAGCTTGTTTGGAATCAATCGCTCTTTTAATCGCTCTTAAAATTTTTTCTCCCTCAACGCTTCCTAAGCTCCCTCCCATAAAGGCAAAATCAAAAACCACAAGCTGCACGCCAATGCCATCAATTTTCCCTTCACCGCTGATTATAGAGCTTGGCCTACCTGTCTTGCTTACTCCCTCTTCAATGCGTTTTTTATAGCTTTTTTTATCGACAAATTGCAGCGGATCTGTGGGGGCAAGATTTTTATCAAATTCTTCAAAACTTTCACAAAGCAGATCAATTCTTTCTTGAGCAGAGATTTTGAAGTGGAATCCACACTTTGGGCAGACATTGTGTTGGCTCAAAACTTCTTTATAATACACAATTGCATTGCAAGATGAGCATTTAATCCAGTGGCTAGGAGCTTCTTCTTTGGATGCCCGAGCTGTGCTTACTCTAATCTTTTTGAAAAAGTTTTCTAAGCCCATAAAAATTCCTCAAAATAAGGTTTTTCGAAAATAAGTTCGGAATTCTAGCAAAAAGCAATCTTTGATTAACATAAATAAAAATTTAATTTTCATAAGCTTTGTTAAATACAATTTATTTCAAAAATTCACAGAAGTTTGGGAAGTGTGATGCAGGGCTTTATTCTTTCGATGAGGGCAATTCGCAATCAAGATTTGATTGTAAGGATTCTAAGTCCCTCTTGTGTTTTTGATGCTTATCGATTCTATGGGGTGAGACATAGTATTTTGAGCGTGGCCAAAAAGATTGATTTTGATTTGCAAAAAGATGGTTTGTTTTTGCCAAAACTTCGCAATGTCATCGAGCTAGGACACTCTTGGGAAAAAGAGTATGCGCGGATGTATGTGTGGCAGTTTTTTGTGCAATTGCTTTGTTCTCATTTGAGGGATGTAGGAGATGTAGAGCCTTTTTATTTTCAACTTTTAGAAAGTGGAGCATCTAAGATGAAGAGGCAAAATCCGATGCGTGTGGCTTTGGAGATGAGTGCTGCACTCTTTGGTTATGAGGGAAGGGTAGCACAGCTTCATCATAATCGATGCTTTATCTGTGAGGAGGAGCTAGGAGATGAGATTGCTTTGGGGAGAGCATTTTTGTTTGCCCATCCTTATTGTGTTGGTGGAGATTGTTTTAGCAAGCACAAGATTTTAAACTTTCTAACTCGCTCATCAACGATTGAGCTTGATGAGTTTGAAATCGAAAAGCTGTGGAAGATTTTTTCATTGGGGCTTTAGGGAAAAATCACAAAACTAGGTGAGCCATTGCTTGAGTGCAAAATGGTTGTTTTGTAAAGTCTTGCATAATATTTCATAAGGTTTTTTTGCAAGGCAGCTTCGATTGTATGGGGAAACCAAGCGTTATTGCTGATAACGATTAGATAGCGTGGAAAATCTTGATAGCTAAGCTCACTTGTGCCCTCATAGCAGATAACGCTTTTGATTCTCTCCCCTTCAAAAATAAAACTTCCAAAATTTGAACTCGCACTAAATTGGGGGGAATGATCGCCTAAGAAGATCTTGTGTAAGGATTTTGCCAAAAAGTCAGGCAGAGGGATTTTCTCACCAAATGGGGCTAGAATGACTTTGTCAAAGATTTTTACCTCACCCTCTTGAAAAACATAGGTTGAGTTATAAAGCCTTGAATCTTTTGCCTGCATTGAGCCAATGACTAAAGTAGTTTGATAAGAGAGTTGTTTGAAAAGTGCAAAATAATGCGTTCGCTCCAAGACAAAGGGAAACGCAGTTTCTGGGGTGATGATGAGCTTATTACCCTTTTGGATGCTTTGAAGGATGAGATTGACTTGAAATTCTGTATTTTTTTGTGTGTTATCTCTTTGCCATTTGAGATTTTGTGAAAAATTTGTGTGAAGTAAGTCGAATTTGAAGGGTAGAGCTTGAGAAGAATGAGGTTTAAAATCAAGTCCAAAACAAATAAATACTAAGCTCAAGATGTAAAAGCCCTTGTATCCCTTTGAAGCAAGTTTAAAAAGAATAAGTCCTAGAATAAGAAGAAAAAAATCTGCTTGACTGACGCCAAAATAACTATAAGCAAAAAAGCTTTCAATCTTCATCCAATCAAATCCAAAGGGGTGGATATAGCCCAAAATCAAGAGCCAGATTCCGCGATAAAGCAATGAAGAAAACTGTAGGGCTAGGGCGAAAATAAACATATAAATACAGGCAACAAGGATGCTAATGAGTGGGATAAGATAAGCAAAACCAAAATAAAAGAATGAAAATCCCACCCAATAAAACCAAAAAAGCCCGACAAAAAAACCAAAACTAAAACGAGATGAAGGGGGAATGGAAAGAAAGATATAAAGGCTTAAGAGTGCAAAAAACGAATTGAGCAAAAGAGGAATATCAATTTCAAACACAAACTCAAAAAGCCATATCCAATAAAGAGGTAGAACAAAGATGAGGGCAAAGATAAAAGCACGCACTGCAAACCTTGTAAATCAGAGAGTTTAAAAGATAATTTATTGTAGAATTTCTCCAAAATCGCTAAGGAGAGTTTGTGGAGCATTATAATGGATAACTTAGGCTTTGTTGATTTGATTCTAATAGCAATCCTTGTCTTTTTTGCTGTGAGGGGATTTTTCTCTGGCTTTATTCGTGAGCTTTTTGGTCTGTTTGGCTTTGTTGCAGGATTTGCTTTTGCATCGCGCTATGCTTATGAGGTTGGGCAGTGGATAAAGGAGAGGGTTTTTGATCTTGGTTCTGAAAGTTTAAGCACTCTGCTTGGCTTTATCTTTGTATTCTTGCTCGTTTGGCTTGTTTTTCTTCTATTGTCCGAGCTTATTTATCGTCTGACAAAGACTGCTTTCCCCAAATATTTAAATGGGCTTTTGGGAGTTTTGTTCGGGGCATTGAAAGCATTCTTAATGCTTGCAATTGTGTTGCATTTTGCTTTTAGGGTGGAGTTTATGAGTGGGGTGATGGATTATTTTGCCAAGAATTCGTTTTTGTATCCAACTATGGCAAGTATTTCTTCAAAGATTGTTAAAGCAGAGATTATGAGAAATATTCCCAAAAGCGAAGAAGAAGTAAGGCAAAAGTTTGATGAGGCAAAGGAAGCTGTGATCGAAAAGACTGAGGAGCTTAAAGAGCATATACAAAACCTCCCCGCGCAATCCAAGCAAGAAGGGCAATAATGTTTAGCAATCAATACATCAAACAGAGGATCCAAAAAGCAGATTCTCTAAGAGAGCTAGGGAAAAATCCCTATGCAAATGGGAGGGAGCGAACAAGCAAGAATGTCGAGTTTTTGCAAAAGTATGCTTATTTGCAAGAGCAAGAAGAAAAGAGAGATGCTTCTGTAAGTGAGGCTATTGTTGGAAGAGTAAGATTTGAGCGATGGATGGGGAAGGCAAGCTTTATCAAAATTGAAGATGAGAGTTCTGTGCTTCAGGTTTATTTTTCCAAAAATGAGCTTGAAGAAGAGTTTGAGATACTTAAAAAACATCTTGAAGTGGGGGACATTGTCTATGCAGAGGGATTTCCCTTTGTTACAAAAACTGGAGAGCTAAGTCTGCATGCGACACAGTTGCAAATCCTGAGTAAATCTATCGTGCCTTTGCCCGAGAAATTTCATGGCTTGAGCGATATTGAATTGCGTTATCGCCAACGCTACTTAGATCTTATTGTTAATCCACAGGTAAGAGAGACCTTTAAAATCAGAAGTCAGATTCTCTCCCATATCCGTAAGTTCTTTGAATCCAAAGGTTTTTTGGAAGTTGAAACACCTATGCTTCATCCAATTCCTGGTGGGGCAAATGCACGCCCTTTTGTGACTTTTCACAATGCTTTGGAAGTTGAGCGCTATTTGCGAATCGCTCCAGAACTTTATCTTAAGCGCTTGATTGTTGGGGGATTTGAGGCTGTTTTTGAAATCAATCGTAATTTTCGCAATGAGGGGATGGATCATAGTCATAATCCAGAATTTACGATGATCGAGTTTTATTGGGCATATAAAACCTATGAGGATCTTATCAGGCTTACTCAAGAGCTTTTTGACTATCTTTTGGATTCGCTCAATCTTCCAAGACAGATCCCCCATGGCGATGAGTTAATTGATTTTTCCAAAATTTCAATCTTGACCTATCAAGAATCGCTTCAGCAGATTGGAGGGATTGCAAAAGAAATCATCCAAGATCAAGCAAAGCTCTATAAGTATCTTTTGGATGCTAAGATTGAGGTTACTCCACAAATGAGTTATGGACAACTTCAAAGTGAGGCTTTTGATGCTTTTGTAGAATCAAAGCTTATTCACCCTACATTTATCACGGACTCTCCTATTG
>CAUWEE010000075.1:0-5566 GCA_963557095.1 uncultured Helicobacter sp.
GCAAGATTCTCATTGAGGGTAAATTGACTTATGAGACTTGGACTGATCAGAGTGGTATTAAGCGTTCGCGTCATGTGATCACAGCAGAGGCGATGCAGATGCTTGATGGTCGGTCTGAATCGCAAGGTGCTTCACAAGGATATGAATCTTATCCTCCAAATGATCACGCTTCTTATGGCGGACAGTATGGACAGATGCAAACTCAAGCTCCTTATGCGCAGCAAACATCACAGACAACTCATATGGGTCATCAAAATACCAATCAGCACAATATCCCTGAAATCAATATCGATGATGATGAAATCCCATTTTAGGAGTAAAGTAATGGAAAAGAAAAAATATTCAAAGCGTTATTGCCGATATACAGAGGCAAAAATTGATTTTATTGATTATAAGGATGTGGATATGCTTAAGCATTCTCTTTCTGAACGCTATAAGATTATGCCACGACGCCTTACAGGCAATACAAAAAAGTGGCAAGAGCGAGTAGAGAAAGCGATTAAGAGAGCGAGACATATGGCGCTTATTCCTTATATCGTTGATCGCAAAAAAGTGGTTGAAAATCCATTTAAACTTTCTTAATCCCCCCCCCCCACTTTTTTTGTTAGGGGGATTCTAAAGGATTTGCTTTGCCTTTGATTAGTGTCATTGTCCCTATCTATAATGTCGCTCCTTATCTTAAAGAATGCCTAGATTCTCTTTTATCCCAAACTCACACTCATCTTGAAATTATTATGGTCAATGATGGAAGCACGGATGAGAGTGAAAGTATCGCTAGAGAGTATTTAAGTGATCCACGGTTTTCCTTGATTTGCAAGGAAAATGGCGGATTGAGTAGCGCAAGAAACTTTGGAATGTCAAAGGCTAGCGGAGATTTTATCGGTTTTATAGACAGTGATGATTATGTAGATAAAAGTTATTTTGAGTGTATGTTGGAAGCTATCAGTTCTCAAGCTGTAGATTTTGTTTGCAATGATAACATTGTGTATTTTTCTTCATCCAAGATGGGGGAGCCTAGACAGAAGGAGTCTTTGAAAGTTTGTGTGCCTGATTCTTCTAATATCTGTTTTGGAGGAGCGGTTTGGAGATTTTTGTTTTCTGCGCAATTCCTTAAGGCTTGTGGCGTGCAATTCTTGGAAGGGAAGATTTATGAGGATGAAGCTTTTTTGTTTATGATTGCTCCTTTAAGCTCCAAGTTTGTGCGATTTGTCGGCAAGCCTTATTACTATCGCAGAAGAGAGGATTCCATTATGGCAAGGCATAAGCACTTTAGAAGCTATGATTTGCTTGATGTGTTTGAGGAAATTTTTTTATTTTGGAAAGCTAGGGGATTGCTTGAAAGATTTAATCCTCCTTATTATTTTTTATATCACTCTGCTCTTGGTTACGAAAATGAAAAGGAGTATCTGTATCGAGCTGTGCGCTTGGCACGCAAGCTAAGATTGGAAGAATATACAAGCTATTGTCAAGAATATGGGGTGATTTTTCATAAAAATATTTTTTTCCTTTGGTGTTGGGCTAAGGTAGCTTGGCATTGGGGATGTTTAAAAAGAACAGCAATAAGGAGTGCTCATTTTGTTAAAAGAAGACTTAAGTTTTGGCAGTGATTTTGGCAGCATTGCCTATAGTGTTTATTTGCCAAATGAAGCCAATGGAATTTTGCTTCAGATTGCTCATGGAATGATTGAGGAGCGAAGCAAATACGAAGAATTTGCAACATTTTTATGTGAATCTGGTTTTACTGTTGCTGTGAGTGATCATCGAGGGCATGGGGAGAGTGTCGGGGGGAAAAGTGGAGACTATCAGGTGGAATGGGGTGAAATGGGTGAAAATGGATTTGAAAGAGCTGTATATGATTTGCATAATTTAAGTCAGATTCTCAAAAAGAGGTTTGAGCCAAAAACTTTTGTCTTGTTGGGCCATTCAATGGGCTCTCTCCTCTCAAGGCGATATTTGCAACTTTATGAAAATGAATTAGATGCTTTGATTTTGATGGGGACTCCCTCACCCAACATTTTTGCACCCCTTGGTGCAGAGCTTTGTAAGCTTTTTGAAAAGTTTGGATATTACAAAATAGGCACAAAAGCAATGAATTTTTTGAGTCTTGTGAGTTTTAATCGCGAATTTAAAAAAAGGGATAAATCTGCCCCTTCTTATGCTTGGCTTACAAGAAATCTAAAAGAAGCAGAATTTTATAAGCAAAGAGAGGATTATTGTTTTTCTTTTACGCTCAATTCATTTAAGAATCTTTTCTTGGGTTTGCATCAAGTTTTTTCTCCTTATCCACAGCCTAGGAGAGATAAGTTGCCCATTCTTTTTCTTAGTGGGGATGATGATCCTTGTGGAGAGTTTGGAGAGGGAGTTTATAAGGCTTATAGACATCTTGTATCTCAGGGGTATTGTAATGTAGAGTTGCGAATTTACAGCGGCGCAAGGCATGAACTTTTGTTAGAATGGAACAAAAGACAAATAATGCAGCAAATTCAAAAGTGGTTAAATGCTCAATAAGCCAATTATATAAAGGATAAATTGATGGTAGCCCCCCCCCCCTATACTTAGTGTTATTTTGCCTACTTATAATCGTAAAAAACTTGTGGGGAGGGCCATTGATTCAATTTTGTCTCAAAATTTTTTAGATTTTGAGCTTATTATTGTTGATGATGGAAGCACGGACAACACGATTAAAGTTCTAGAAACTTATAAAGATCCAAGAATAAGGATTTTTCAAAAAGAAAATGGAGGAGTTTCATCAGCGAGAAACCTTGGTCTTAGGCAGGCAAGAGGGGAATATGTTACCTTTGTTGATAGCGATGATTGGCTTTCACAAGGTTTTTTTGATGATGCGATTATGGCGCTAAAAGAAAATCAAGCAGGAGGTCTTTTTTATGGGGGGATGCAGATTGAAAGATGGCGAAAACGAAAAATTCCCTTATTTTGGGATAAAAGAAATGCCGCGAGCGAGATTTATCAAACAGATGAGATTTTCAAGGATTTTTGTTTATTGAGTGGTGTTTCTTGGGGTTGTGCAAAGTTTTTTAATCGAGCTCTGCTCCAAAAATATCAGATTGAGTTTTTTGAAGATCTTTCTTATGGTGAGGATTTGATTTTTGTTTTAAACTTTTTGCTTTTTTCTCCATCGATTGAGATGAGAGAAGGAATATTCTATTATTGCGATGCGCGTCGCAAAAGCTTATGCAGAGGGCATATGAACCTAGTTCAAAAGATGGATAGTCTCTTAAGCGGCCATCAAAAGATCCAATCTCTTTTGCTGGACAATAAGCGAGAAGATTTGTTAGGTGTTTTTAATACCTTGATGATTGCTCATTTCTCCTCTCTTTATTTTAATTTCAAAAACTATGTTGCTTTAAATTCTCGAAGAGATAAAGAGTGGAAGTTGAGCTTTGAAACAGTCTTGAGCAAATCCTACAAGACACACTATACGAGCTATCATAGAGTAAGGGACAAATTTCTTTTGATGGACTTTCGGGCCGGAATTTTTTGTTTCTATGCTTTCAATGTTGGTTCGCGTTTTGTGAGTAGGTTTGTTTTTAGACCTCTGAGATTGTCTAAAAGAGCGTATCGTAAGATGCGATCCCTGTTGGGAAAATAAAGTTAGTGCCTAGAAATTAAACTAAAAGATTGAAATTTATTTAGTAGGCCTTAAGCCCCCCCCCTTTTTTTTAGGCAATTGTGGGATTACATCATCCCACCCATACCTCCCATTCCACCCATGCCGCTCATATCAGGCATTGCAGGTTTATCTTCTTTGATGTCATTGATTGTTGCTTCTGTCGTAAGGAGAAGACTTGAGACGCTAACTGCATTTTGCAAGGCAACTCTTGCAACTTTGAGCGGATCGATGATTCCAGCTTTGAACATATCGACATACTCTCCATTGCTTGCATTAAATCCGTAAGTGTCTTCTTTTGCACTCTCTACATTGTTTGCAACTACTCCAGCATCATATCCTGCATTTTCAGCAATTTGTTTCATTGGAGCTTTGATAGCTCGGAGGATGATCTCATAGCCGATTTGCTCATCTCCTTGAAGAGAAAGATTGACTTTTTGAGCTGCACGGATAAGTGCCGCTCCTCCACCAATGACAATGCCTTCTTCAACAGCAGCTTTTGTTGCACTCAAAGCATCATCAACTCTGTCTTTCTTTTCTTTCATTTCGACTTCACTTGCAGCACCTACTTTGATCACTGCAACTCCACCACTTAGCTTAGCAAGTCTTTCTTGGAGCTTTTCTCTATCATAATCACTTGTTGTGCTCTCAATTTGAGTGCGGATTTGTGCGACACGCGCTTTGACTTCTTCAGCACTTCCTTTACCATCAACAATTGTTGTATTGTCTTTGTCGATTACGATTCTTCCTGCTTGTCCGAGATCTTCAATGCTTGCTGATTCTAGTGTTTTGCCAAGCTCTTCACTGATGACTTGTCCTCCTGTAAGGATAGCAATGTCTTTGAGCATTTCTTTTCTGCGATCTCCAAAACCAGGGGCTTTGACTGCAGCGACATTGAGCACACCTCGTAATTTATTGACAACCAGAGTTGTAAGAGCTTCTCCTTCAATATCTTCAGCAATGATAAGCAAAGGTTTTCCGCTCTTCATTGTAGATTCTAAAAGAGGCAAGATGTCTTTCATTGAAGTGATTTTCTTGTCTGTGAGAAGAATATAGGGGTTGTCAAGTTGAGCATTCATTTTATCGCTGTTGGTGACAAAATATGGAGAGAGATAGCCTCGATCAAATTGCATTCCTTCAACCACACTAAGCTCATCATTGATTCCTTTTGCCTCTTCAACAGTGATGACGCCATCTTTTCCTACTTTTTCCATTGCCTCGGCAATTAGGCTTCCAATTTTTTCATCAGAGTTTGCAGAAATTGTCGCAACTTGAGCAATTTCTTCCTTCCCACCGACTTTTTTGCTACCTTTTTTAAGCTCTTCAATGATAGCTTCACTTGCTTTATCCATTCCTCTTTTGACTTCGATAGGATTAGCTCCTGCTGTTACATTTCTTAAACCTTCTTTGAAAATGCTATAAGCCAAAACCGTAGCTGTTGTTGTTCCATCTCCTGCAGCATCTGCAGTTTTGCTTGCTACTTCTTTGACAAGTTGTGCTCCCATATTTGCAATTGGATCAGCAAGTTCAACTTCTTTGGCAACACTTACGCCATCTTTTGTGATCGCAGGTGCTCCATAGCTCTTTTGAATAAGCACATTACGACCTCTTGGTCCCATAGTTACCTTAACCGCATCGCTTAATTGCTTCACTCCCTCATAAAGTTTATTTCTTGCGTTATCTGAAAAATTGATTTCTTTTGCCATTTTGAACTCCTTATAAAATAATTCCTAAAACATCTTCTAATTCTAAAACGATGTATTCCTTGCTTTCAAGCTTGATTTCATTGCCTTTGTATTTTCCAAAAACAACAGTTTGATTGAGTGCTACGCATTTGCAATTTTCTTCAACCTCTTTGCTTATAGCGATAACTTTTCCCATCAATGGTTTTTCTTTGGCATTATCTGGGATAATAATTCCAGAGCTTGTCTTGGTATC
>CAUWEE010000076.1:0-5558 GCA_963557095.1 uncultured Helicobacter sp.
CTCAATTTGCCGAAATCTTTGCTCAAAACCAAATCGATCTCCCCATCTATACACAGATTTTGATCACAGTTCAAGAGGGCATTGCGCATTATGGTTTGTTTATCTTTATTGTTTTTATAGGATTAATCTTTTTTCTTACTCTTCAATTTAAAACAAAAGGTCTACTCTATCAACCCCTTTTGAGCCTTGCCTTGCATCTTCCACTCATAGGAAAGATCCTTTTAAACTCCTATTTTCATCGCTATTTTTTCACTCTCTCTATCCTATTTCGTGCTGGACTTGATCTGCAAAGCTGTATCTCTCTAGCACAAGAGAGTATCCCCTCAATGCAAATTCAAAACAAACTTAGCTCTCTTCAAAACGCCCTCATCAATGGAAAAGACCTTGCCACAGCTTTCCAAGAAAATAAGCTTTTTGACTCCTTTACACTCAATCTCATCCAAATCGCTCAACAAAGCGGAAATCTTGAGGAGATCCTTCAAAGCTGTGCTGATAATTTCCAAAATAAAAGCAGGGATCAAATTGCATTAATAATCTCTCTTATTGAACCATCCTTGACACTTCTTTTGGGGATTTTTATTTTATTTCTAGCACTTGGGATTTTTGTTCCCATCTGGAATCTCTCCTAAAGTCAAATACTTTTTCCACGATTGATGCAGTAAGCACTGATACACAAACCAAGCCCACAGAAAAACAAAACAAGTAATCCTCGATCAAAATTCTCATCTATCGTATGTAAAACTCCAATTGCATAAGGACCTAAAGCCCCCATAAGATAACCCACACCTTGAGACATTGAAGAAAGCAAAATCACATCTTCTTTCATGCTAGTTTTCCAAGAAATAAACAATAAGGCTAGACTAAAACAAGCCCCGATAGAGATCCCTCCAAGCAAAGAGGCAAAAAGTAAAACAAAATAATTTGATGAAAGATAAAATGCAAAAGGAAAGAGTGCATAGATTCCACTTAAAATCAAAATCAAATAAAGTTTCTCTCTAGGGGTGAGTTTTTTTAAAACAATTGGACACAGTAGAGAGGCAACCACTGCGACAATTTGCACCAAAAGCAAGCATTTGGTCCCATTCATAATTCCAAATCCTGCTTCAGAAACAATTTGAGGCAACCAAATCGAAACACTATAAGAAAGAATAGCTTGAAATCCCATAAAAAGCGTAATATTCCAAGCTGTAAAGTTTTTATAAAGATTTTTTGTTTGAGCAATCTTTGGCTTTTTTCGAAAAAGGCGTCCATTATGAAATTGAGAGAAATAAAAAATAAAACCCAAGAGAGGAAGTATAACCCAAATTCCCATTGCAAAGGAAAGAGAGCTTAAATTCAAAATAGGCAAAATAAGAAGAATCCCACACAAAACAGAAACCCCTGCGACGACAGTATAAAGAGACATCGCTACATTAATATGTTGGGGATAGCGATTTTTGATAATCACTGGAAGCAAAACATTGATAATTGCAATTCCTAAACTCAAAATAAAAGTTCCTCCATAAAGAGCCACAAATCCTGCAAAAGCATAAGAATCAGCCCCCAAACTTCTAAATAAGATTCCAAAAATCAAACACAAGAGAGCAATGAAAATAGCCTGTGTAGGCTGAAGAAAAATAACCAAAAAGGCAATAATTCCAAAAGTAATGGGGGGAATTGAGCCCAAGATTCCAATTTGCATAGAGCTAAGAAAGGTGCCTAAAGTTTCAGTCAGGGGTCCAATGATTGAGATAGGGGCACGCAAAGAGAGAGTGATGAAAAACAAAGCACAAAGATTGATCCAAAAAAGCTTTCTTTTACGCATTTATGAACTCTAAATAGATGATTGGTTGCGGGAGGCGGATTTGAACCACCGACCTTTGGGTTATGAGCCCAACGAGCTACCGGACTGCTCTATCCCGCGATGTGTAAAAATGAAGTGAATGGCTGGGGTAAAAGGATTCGAACCTCTGAATGCCTGGACCAAAACCAGGTGCCTTACCGCTTGGCGATACCCCAATGAAAATAAAACGCGCATTGTATAGCAAAGCTTTTAAAATGTCAAGAAAAATTGTGTTTGTCTAAAAGATTGGCGAGAAGGCGAGAGAATCGAACTCCCCAGCAACTAGACACCTAGCCACTCTATGGGTTTGAAGCCCAAGGCGAACACCAGAATCGCTTGCCCTCCAAAAACTAAGCTAGAATTATAACCTTTATAAAACTTCAAATCTGGAGAATTCTGTGGATGCCTTATTGCGATCACTGCCCAAAGTTGATGAGTACCTAAAAGACCCTTTGTTTTCCCACGCAAAGAGCAGGATTCTCAAACCCATTATTCAAGAAAAAATCCAAAATCTAAGAGAACTTATTCTTGCAGGCAAGCTTCAAAAGATTGATCTACCCCATCTTAAAGAAGCGATCTTAAAAACCTATACACAGCAAACACAAAGCAGCATTAGGTCCCTTATCAATGCCACAGGAGTAGTTTTGCAAACTAATCTAGGCAGAAGCCTTATTCATCCAAAAATCTTAGAAGAGATTGCCCCGCTGCTTTGCTCTTATAACAACTTAGAATACGATACAAAAACAGGCAAACGCTCTGAGCGCTACATTCATCTAAAACGGCTCTTATGCACACTGCTTCAATGCGAAGATATTCTAGTTGTCAATAATAATGCAAGTGCGGTTTTGCTCATCCTCAACACATTTGCCAAAGACAGAGAAGTCCTTATCTCAAGAGGAGAGCTTGTAGAAATTGGCGGAGCATTCCGAATCCCTGAAGTGATGAAGCTTTCTGGAAGCCATCTTGTCGAAGTTGGCACAACAAACAAAACATATCTAAGCGATTATGAAGAAGCAATTACAGCTCAAAGCGCCCTACTTATGAAAGCCCATCAGTCCAATTTCAAACAGCTTGGTTTTTGTGCAAGTGTAGATTTCAAAGATCTAAGCCTACTTGCACAAAAACACAATCTCATTGATTATTACGATTTGGGCAGCGGCTATATGCAAGGCTTGCAAACCAAAGAGGAACCTAGCATTTTAGAACTTTGCTCACACTCCCCCTCACTTTTAAGCTTTAGTGGCGATAAACTCTTTGGAGGACCTCAAGCTGGAATCATCGTGGGAAAATCCCAGCTCATTGCCAAACTCAAAAAAAATCATCTTCTTAGAGCCCTAAGAGTGGATAAATTTACCATACTTGCTCTTGAGGCCACACTAAGAGCATATCTTAGCGAAGAGTTTGACAAGATTCCCACTCTTGCTTTTCTCAATACTCCACTTGAGGTATTGCATCAAAAAGCACAGGCACTGCTCTCACTTCTTAAACACTCTCTCCCCTCTCTTGTGTCTTACTTAGAAGAAGTTCATTCTCTAGCAGGGGGCGGGAGCTTGCCTCAAACAACTTTCCAATCCTATGCTGTTTTGTGCCATAGTCAAGAGTTTAAAACCTCTGCTTTGGAGCAGAAGTTGAGAGAAAATGGATTGGTTGCTCGAATCACTCAAGATAAGATTTGCTTAGATGTGCGGTGTTTGCTTGAAGAGGATTTTGAAAAAATCCCACAAATCTTCCAAACAAGTCTTTTAGATTTAAAAGCAGAACAGAATGAAACAAAACAATAACCTCCTTGTAGCTCTAGCTGGACATATCGATCATGGAAAAACCTCACTCATCAAAGCACTCAATGGATTTGATGGCGATGAAAGAGAGGAAGAAAAAAATCGAGGCATTACCCTTGAACTTAGTTTTTCCAATCTTATTTTTCCCTCACGAAATGTATCCTTTATTGATGTTCCTGGCCATGAAAAACTAGTCAAAAATATGATCGCTGGAGCTTTTGGAGTGGATTTGCTCTGCCTAGTGATCGCAAGTGATGATGGGATTATGCCCCAAACCTTAGAGCATCTTGAGATTGCAAACTTTCTCAAAATCCAACGCTGCCTTTGCGTGATAAGCAAAACTGATAAAAGCACTGCAGAGCGTATCCAAAAGCTCTCTAGGCAAATCCACTCTCTATTTGAGAATCTACAGATTAAGCTTGATTGCATCTTGCCCTTTAGCATTCATACACAAGATAGAGACAAAGAGGCAATCTTGCACTACTTTTCCACGACAACCAAGCCACTCAAAAAGGACATTGGCTTCTTTCGCTACTACATTGATCGCTCTTTTAGCATTAGTGGTGCAGGTTGCGTTGTGAGTGGAAGCTCACTAAGTGGAGAAGTTAAAAAGGGGGATAAGCTTTTAGTTTGTGATCTCGCTCAAGAAGTTAGTGTGCGCGGCCTCAAGATTCACTCCGATTTCACCTCATCAGCCCTACCCTCCAATCGTGTCGCACTCAATCTAAGTGGGATTAGCTCCCATGAGCTCAAAAGAGGCTATCTCATCGCAACAAAAGGTTATTTGAGAGGTTTTAAGCATCTTGATGTTCTACTTTATGGGCAAAAACCACTCCCCTCTTTTGCCTCACTTCACATTGGAGCCAAAAAAACAGAAGTAAAAATCACCCCGCTTTTTAAACTTGATTCCACACACACTCTTGCCCAACTCAAAAGTGAGGAAAAAATCTTTGCAATTTTCAAAGAATCTTTTGTGCTTAGAAGCGATAATCAAACCTTGTGCGGGGGTGAAGTCTTATGCCCAATTTATGATCCACTCAAAAAAGCTCAAAAAATCCTCCTACTCCAAGCCCTGCTCAAGGAGGACTTTAACGCTGCTTTTTCAATCTTACTCCAAGCTCATAGTAGAGGTTTTGGACTTATTTCTAGCACACAGCGCTTTGGACTAAGTCATGATGAAGCCCTGCAAATTGCAAGGAATCTCAAAGAGATTTTCATTGATTCTAAAAATCTCGTTTTATATCCCCATTTAAGCATTGAAAATCTCAAAGAAAAGATTCTAGAAATCTTTGCAAAAAATCCCCAAGCCTTGCTTTCTGCCTCAAGTTTGCATCTGAAATACTCTTGGGCAAGTGAGCCATTACTGCAATTTACACTTGATCTTTTATCGCAAGAAAAAAAGATTCAAAAAAGAAATGGACTTTATACCCATACACATAATCCCATTAAAAATCCTCAAGATTTTGCTGTAGATAAAATTTATGAAACTCTTGATATTCAAGGCTATTCCCCCCTCGCACCTTATAATATTTATGAGGAGCTAAGTCTTGATCGAAAAAGCGGAGATAATGCTCTTAAAAAACTCTGTGCCTCTCAAAAAGTCATAAGATTGGAGCACAATCTTTTCATCACAGATAAGCATCTCAATGCACTTTTAAACAAAATGCGTCAAATCATCAAAGATGAGGGCTATATCGATTTTGCTCTCTTCAAAAAACATCTCCCCCTCTCAAGAAAATATCTCATTGCCTATTTGGATTATCTAGATCGCTTTGAAGATATTCAAAAAGATGAGACAAAAAGAATGTTTAAACACCAAAGGAGGATTTAATGCGTCTAGATCGTTTGCAAAACCCCCCAATCAATCGCGATCTCAATGCTCATCTGCTTGAGCGAGAGACACAGAATCTATCTCCTATATCCCAAGCAGCTTTTCTCAAAAACCAAAAAGATTTGGA
>CAUWEE010000077.1:0-5537 GCA_963557095.1 uncultured Helicobacter sp.
GACTTGCGAATAGGGACAGATATACTTTCCTTGAAGTCTCCAACTCCTGAACCTAAAAACCCCTTTGAAACATTCAAAAAATCTCAATAGGGCAAAGCTCTAAAACTTTAGAAGAGATTGATTTAAAAAGCTCTTGTGTATGAGAAATAAAGATAAAACTCACACGATGTTTCTCTTGATACTCCTCCAAAATTTTAATCATCCCATATGCTCTAGGCAAATCAAGTGAGGCTGTCACCTCATCGCAAATCAAGATTCTTGGACAAGGAATCAAAGCTCTAAGTAGCCCTACTCTCTGCGCCTCTCCAGAACTCAAATCACGAGGACCTAAATCCAAAATGTGAGGCTTTAATCCAAAAGTTGGTAAAAGCGCATTAATCTCTACTCTTAAATTGAAGTTTTTTGCAACATCTAAAATCAAAGCTCGAATGCTTTTGTGTGGATTAAGGGCAGTCTTTTGATCCTGAAAGACATACTGGATTTCATTTGGACGCATTGATAAAATCTGCTCTCCATCTAAAAATATCTCTCCACTTTTTGCTTTTTGCATTCCTGAAAGTATTCTTGCAAGGGTGCTTTTGCCACTTCCACTCTCTCCACAAATCAGAAGATTCTCTCCAATAGGCAGTGAGAAGCTTAGATCTTTTAAGATCTCCACTCTTTCTTTGGGAAGATAAAAATGTTTTTTAACTTCATAAAAATAAGAAATATTTCTTACTTCAAGCATTGATAAGTCTCCACAAGTTGTCTTCCATAAGGGCTTAAGGGTTTATTTAAAAAATCACTCACCTTTCTGTGCTCAACTATTCTTCCCCTCTCAAGCACCACAAGCTCATCACACATTTTTTCCAAAAAAGAAAGATCATGCGTCACAACAATCAATGGAAGATTGAGTTCTTTTAAGAGGGAGCTAAGTTTGCAGATATTGTGATCATCCAAAGATGAAGTAATCTCATCACAGAGTAAATATTCTGCTCCACACACCAAAGACAATGCAAGCTGCACACGCCTTGCCATTCCGCCACTGAGCTCACGAATATGGCTATGCCAAATCAAATCCAAAGCCTTAAGACCCAAACGCTCCATCACTTCAAATGAGCGCATTTTTCTCTCTCGTTTAGTATAAAGGGAATGATAGGAAAGTATTTCATTGAATATAGAGCCAATATCACTCAATGGATAAAAACTTCCATAAATATCTGCAGAAACATAGCTTGCTTTTCGTCTAAAATTTTGCAAATCCCTTGCAGAAAGATTTAAAACATTAATTCCATTGATCTCAATTTTTTCTGCTTGCAAAGAAGAAGTGCGCGGAAAAAGCGCGATCAAAGCCTTAAGAAGAGAACTTTTACCGCTTCCGCTCTCTCCAATGATTCCCAAATTTTTTGATGAAAAAAGATCAATATTGTGCAAAATCTTCTTTTTTCCACAGAATAGACAAAGTTTTTTAAGTTCTATCATTTCTCTTCTTTTTGTAACAAATGTGCAAAAAAGAGCAAAGGCAAAATCAATGCCATCAAAGCCAAAACGGGAAACAAAACCATCCACCACCCTCCAATCAATATTGCTTTGCTCGAATCAGAAAGAATATTTCCTAAGCTTGCCTGACCTGGCTCAATCCCTAAACCAAAAAAACTTAAAGTTGCCTCACTGCCTATAGCATGGGCAAAATTTAAAATCCACAATATAAAAAGAGTATGAAAACAAGTCGGTAAAACTTCGCTTAAAAATGCTCGAAATTTTGATGCTCCAAGAACTAGAGCACACTGATAAAAATCTTGATTTTGAACCTTTGTAATTTCACTTTCTAAGACTCTTGCGACAAATGCCCAATGTCCAAAGGCAATGACAAAAATCATTAGCTCCTCCCCTCCTCTAAAAAAACTTTGGATAAACATCACAAACAATAAGGAAGGTATGGCCAAAAACATATCAACAATTCTGCTTCCTAAGGATTGAAAATAAAAATGAAAAAAGCCAACAAAAATCAAAGCAAAAACAAGGGATAAACTTGAAGCACCAAACCCTATCCATAGAGAGACCTTAAAAGATGCAAGAATTCTTAAAAACAAGTCTCTTCCCAACAAATCTGTTCCAAACCAATGATTGAAATTGGGTGCAAGCTTGGCATTTGATAAAGCAATCAAATCTGAATCGATAGGCAAAAAAGCACATAAAACGCATAAGAAAAAGGGCGTGAGCAAAATTAGTTTCTTTCTCATACTCTACCTCGATTTAAAACTGCACACATATACTTAGCTACACAATCAACAATCACAACGGCTAAAAAACTCAAAACAAGCACTGCCAAAACCACAGGATAATCTTTAAAAATCAAACTTGAAATCAAGGTCTCTCCGATACCCCCATATCCAAAAACCCCTTCCACTACATAAGTGCTTGCCAAAAAACTCACAAAAGATGAGGCAAAATAAGCAATAATTGGGCTAAGTGAGTATTTTAAAACCCAAGTTCTATAGATGAAAATGGGACTAAGCCCTCTAGCTAATCCAAAACTTATAAATCCATGATTTAAGCTTTCAGACAAAGTGCTCCTTACAAACTGAGTAAAAAATCCCAAATGTGAAATGACTAGTGCACTCACAGGAAGAACTAAATGTCTCAACCGATCTATTAGATCATCTTCAGCCCCAATTTCACTTACTCCAGAACTTGGAAACAAAGTCCATTTGGCACTCAAAAACAAAATCAAAAGCAAGGCCAAAGAAAAAGTTGGCAGAGCAGAAAAACCTATTCCCAAAAAGGTGATACAACGATCTAAAAATGGATTGACAAGACACAAGAGTGCAAAAATAATAGAAAGTACAATGAGCAAAACAAAAGCACTTCCCCCTAGAATTAATGTATAAGGAAGTCTCTCCTTAAGAATTGCAGAAACACTCTCACCGCTGATTAAAGACAAAGATAGATCCCCCTTGATCACCCTCATAAGCCAATTCCTATATTGAATCACTAGAGGCTTATCCAAATCAAGATTGCTTTCAATTTTTGCTCTCAAAGAAGGACTAATCGCCTGAGGAGAAAAGGCAAAAGCCACACTCCCTTGAGAATAATGAAGTAAAGCAAAGCTTACAAAGCTAATTACAAAAAATGATATAGCAAGGCTAAAGAGAGACTTTAACATCTCTCCCACACTATTTCTTGCTCCATTGCCAAATATTCCAAGTAAATCCTACACCATGATGCCCCACAATACGAGGTTTAATTCCAGCAATATTAGATGCATGGACTAAAGGAAATGTCAAGTAACTTAGAAAAATAAAGGGAGGATTCTCATAAATGGCCTTGATAAAATTTGCATAGTGTTCCTTGCGCTTTTCAAGATCAAAGACTGCGCGTGCAGAACTTAAACTTTCATCAACCCTCTGATCAGCATAATGTCCAAAATTCCATCCTTCTGGATTCTTATCTGTATCTCCAAAGCTAGAGAAGACGCGATAAGTATGGAAATCTGGATCAAAAGGAGTTCCCCAACCCACCAAAAAAGTATCAACAGCTGTATAATCAAAACTCCCGCTAGGCTTTGCCACCACCTTAGCTTGCACTCCAATTTTTGCAAATTCACTTTTCAAAATTGAAGCGAGTGACACACGCAATGGGTCATCGCTCATCACATAAATCTCAAAACTCAAAGTTTGATCTCCCTTTTGCAAGATTCCATCTTGATTCTTTTCCCATCCTTCCTGCTTGAGCATTTTCAAGGCTTTTTGTTGATCATAAGAATAAGTGGGATACTCAGTAGAATCTGCCCAAGATAACTGAAGAGGATGATGCGCAACAAAGCCATAAGAATGCAATAAGCCCTGAACAATTGACTCTTTATCTACGGCATAATTGAGCGCTGCTCTCACGCTTTTACTTCTAAAGATTGGTTTTTTAAGATTAAACATCAAGGCACGATAATCTGCAGATTCAAGCAAAAGAAGTTTAAATTCAGATTGATCTTGGAAAGATGAAGCCAATTCAAAATCAACCAAGGCCGCATCAATCTTGCCATTTCTCAATTCAACAGAAGCAAGACTTGGGTTGGAAATTGTTTTAAGAATAATTTTGGGAGTTTCTACTTTTCCCAAATAAAAATTGGTATTTGCTACCAAACTCATATGTTGACCTCTTTTCCATTGTTTAAATACATAAGGTCCTGTTCCAATTGGAGCAAAATTAAATGGATCTGTATTAAGATCTTTTTGATCAAGTAGATGCTTGGGCAAGATCCCCAAAGTCAAGGAATCCAAAAATGCTGGATAGGGACTTGAGAGAGTGATTCGAATCTTATGCTGAGATAAAATTTCAACCCTTTCAATCATTTTAAAATTGACATTTAAAGGAGAATTAAACTTTGGGTTTTTGACTGCTTCAAGAGTAAAAGCAACATCTTGCGCACCAAACCCTACCCCATCGTGCCATTTAATTTTTTCTTTTAAAACAAAATCATAAACTAAGCCACTTGAATCAACTTCCCAACTTTCTGCCAAGTCAGGAACAAGTTTTCTGTCTTCATCAAAACGCAAAAGTCCTGAAAAAATCATCCCAATTGCCGCATCATGATCTTCGCTAAAAATAGGATTGATTCGATCAGGTTCATTTTCAACAGCCACAACTAAAGTATCTCTAGGGGTAGCAAGCATTAAAGCTGTTGTCAAAATCACTAGAGACAAAAAAGATAAACAAAACTTCATGAAAGCTCCTTTTAAATTCAGCAAGATTTTAGTCTATTTTTTGCCCATTAAAAAACTTACAAATCGATCACTTCAACAATATTAACACCAAAACCACTTAAAGCACGATAATCCAAATCTTTATTGCTGCTCAATAGACGAAAATTTTTGACTCCCAAATCTTTAAGAATCTGTGCGCCGATACCAAAACTCTCATTGCTAGATTTATGAGATAGGCAAATAAAATATCCGCCCTCTTTCTCAATTAAATCAAGGGCGAAAATAACTGATTTATATCCATATTGCAAAGTAGAAAGATCATTTTGAATATGATGAAATCGCACGAGTGGATTTTGCGCCCCCCTAAAGGCAAAAACTTCATATTCATATCCCAAATGATCTACAAAAGAGATCTTTTCGCAATTCTTAAGACAAATTTGCGCATTTTCTTTTCTAGTTTGGGTAATTAATCGTTCAGAATTGAGACGATATTGAACCAAATCAGAAACATAAAGAATCTTAAGCTTATGTTTCTCCGCAAATTCAAACAAAAAGCGATCGCCTCTTCTTGCCATACTTCCATCACTTTTCATAATCTCACAAATCACAGCTATTGGTATGAGTCCAGACAATTTACACAGATCAACACTTGCTTCAGTATGTCCAGTCCTTACAAGCACTCCGCCATCCTTGGCTACAAGAGGAAAAATATGTCCGGGTCTCACAAAGTCACTAGGTTTTGCATGAGGATCACACATCAAAGAAATTGTTAAATTCCTTTCATGTGCAGAAATTCCTGTGCTTGCCTCTCTAGCATCAATGCTAATTGTAAAGGCTGTATGATGATTAGAATCGTTA
>CAUWEE010000078.1:0-5407 GCA_963557095.1 uncultured Helicobacter sp.
GAGAAAATGATGATCCTTGAGTTGAGAGTCAAAAATTATCGCTCTATCAAAGATGAGCAGGTTTTGAGCTTCATGTCCCAATCCAAAGAGAGCAAAAGCAAGGGCAACTACACTTCCAGTGCCTTTGGCGATGTGCTCAAGTCCATCGCGATCTATGGAGCCAATGTGAGCGGGAAAAGCAATGTCTTGAGAGCCCTCTACAATTTCTGGGAAATCGTCGCCAAAAGCGCAGAGATTGACTCCAATCTGCCAAGCATTCCCTTTAGATTCTCAAAACAAATAGAGCCCACGGAGTATGAGATCTACCTGTGCCTTGAGGACAAACTTTATCGCTACGGCTTTTCCTTTGATAGCCAAAAGATCCTCGAAGAATGGCTTTTTTGCAGAGACAGAGATACAAAAAGAGAGAGTGAGATTTTTTATCGTTGCCTTAATGGAGAGAACTATGATTACAAATACGGGAGGAGCTTTCAGGGGGAGAAGAAGGCTTTTGAAGAACGCACGAGGGCAAACTCTCTTTTCTTGAGCAAATGTGCTTTTGAAAATCATCCCTTGATGAGAGAGATTTTTTTGTTTATCAAATCTAAAATCGTTTTTTTGGGCGATAGGGATCAGTATTATCCCAAAGATCCTAGCGATAGCAAGCTACTCAGGCAACAAGAGGAGCTCCTCAAAAGCGCGGGGATAGAGTTTGATAGCCTTCAGCTTGGATTGCAAGAGGAGGCAATCAATCTTGCCAGCGGCAAAAAAGAGCTGATCATCCAGCCAATCTACTCCTTCATCAAAGGGGGCATAGAATTCCAATTGAGCGACGAATCTGAGGGAACTAGACGACTTTTAGGGATTTCCATCCCCATTATCAAGACGATCGAAGAGGGAGGGATGCTTGTCGTCGATGAGCTAGAAAAAAGCTTGCACCCTTTCCTTGTCGAACAAATCATCAAAGCCTTCCACGACGCCAAAAACACAAAAGCCCAACTTCTCTTCAGCACACACAACACGAGCATCCTCAAAGGCTCTCTTTTTAGCAAAGATCAAATCTACTTCACAGAAAAAAAGGATTACGCGACAGAGCTATATTCCCTGCTCGAGTTCAAAAATGTGCGAAGCGAAGATAATTATGAGAAAAAATATCTCTTGGGAACTTATGGCGCCCTGCCTATCTTGCAAAATTTTGATTTGTCTAAAGAGGATTTGTAATGGGGAGCGATGATCTTTTCAAAAAACGCTCAAAAAGCAAGAATCTAAAAAGAAAACACGATCAAAGGATTCAAAAAGAAAGTTTATGGATTATTTGCGAGGGAGAGACAGAGGAGAGTTACTTTGCACATCGTTTCCCTAGGAGTTTCAGCTATTTTCAGAGCAATAGTATTGAGAAGATCAAAAGCAAAATTGAGGAATGCAAAGACGCCACTCATATTTTTGTTTTTCTTGATAATGACATCCATGATAAGCGTCAAATTGAGGGGCTTGGGTCCCATATCCGAAACAAAAACGCCACGCTCATTATCAATTCTCCTTGCTTTGAGTTTTGGTTTATCTTGCATTTTGAAAAGACTTCGAGACGCTTCGTCGGAAATGGGCAGGGTAGAACAGCAGGGGATGAATGCGCAGGGCATCTAGCTAAGATTTTCAAAGCAAAAGGAATGAGCTACAAAAAAGGAAAGCTTGATTCCAAAATCCTCCAAGAGCTTGGGAGTCGCCATCAAAAGGCAATTGAGAATCTCCAAAGCATCAAAAACAACTTGCTCTACCCCGATCACACAATGTTGGATTTTTTCTCACACCCCAAAATCTGAAGAAGCGATGGAAGCATCTAAGCCTAAAGCATCCTCATACTCATATCAAGCCAAGTGGCTTGATGAATAAGGCTTCCAGATGAGAGGGCATCTACTCCACTTAGAGCATATTCTTTGAGATTTTTAAGCTCAAGATTCCCGCTTGCTTCAAGCAAGATATGCGGATAATGTGCATTTCTCAAGCGAACAACTTCAGCCACCTCGCTTGGCGACATATTGTCGCACATCACAATATCCGCTCCAGATTGAAAGGCTTTTTGACACATCTCAAGACTCTCGCACTCCACCTCAATCCTGCAAGTAAAAGGAAGGCTTTTTCTTGCCTTTGTGATGAAAGTTTTGAGATCCTCAATCCCCGCAAGATGTGTGTCTTTGAGCATCAGTGCATCATCAAGCCCAAAACGATGATTGCTCGCCCCACCATTTCGCACAGAGTATTTTTCTAGCTCACGCAGCAAGGGGCGAGTCTTCCTTGTATCAAGCAAGCGAATAGGAAGATCTCCTACCTCTTGGACAAAACGCCTTGTATGTGTGGCAATACCACTGCTGTGTTGCAAGATATTTAGGGCTGTTCGTTCAATTTTTAGCATTTGGATATAGCTTCCGCTAATTTTTGCTAGAACTTCCCTATTTTGGAAGTCTTGGGCGTCCTTCTTGCAAAACTCAAGATTGAGAGCAGAAATCTCACACAAGGCTTTGAGATAGACTTCACCAGAGAAAATCCCTTCACTTTTTGCCACGATCTCTGCCTTGATCTCCAAATCCTGCGCCACCCTAGAAAACAAATCCCCCCTACCCCAATCCTCCCTCAAGGCACTCAGCAAAAATTCTTGAATCATTGAGACAAATCCATCATTTTCTGCAATGCCACCCTCGCAAGGGAGGCGACACCCTCCTCAAGCTTTATTTCATTGTAAGCCTCCCCTCTTTTGTAAGCCTCAAGCACAGAGATGATATCTTGCAGGCTTGTTTCATTCATCGTGGGACACTCAGGCTTGGTAGAAGAGAGCACAAAGGTATGATTGATCCCCTCATGAGGCTTTCTTAGGCGATTGACTAGGTTAAATTCCGTTCCCACAGCTACTTTTTGTGTAGGAGGCAAGGATTGGACATAGCGGATGATTTGACTTGTTGAGCCTACAAAATCAGAGTTTTCAACCACCTCTGGGGGACATTCAGGATGTGTGGCAATCAAGATATCTGGATACCTAGAGCGATAAAACTCAATATCTTGCACGCTAAAGAGCTGATGCACAGAGCAAAAGCCGTTGTAGCAAATCATCTGCGCCTCCAAGACTTCCTCCTTGCTCGAATCTCCCAAGACCGCGGACTTGATCCCCTGCGCTCTAGCGAGGTTGAGCCCCAAGCATCTATCAGGCAAAAAGAAGATTTTCTTGCGATGGCTTTGGGCATAGGCAAAAATCTTGCTTGCATTTGCGCTTGTGCAAACCACTCCACCCATCCCGCCAACTTTTGCCTTGACTTCAGCGTTGGAGTTGATATAAGTCATTGGAAAAATCTCTTCTTTTGGGATGCCATAGCTCTCAAGCAGGGCAATACTCTCATCAAAATAAGCACTATCAATCATCCTAGCCATTGAACAGCAAGCAAGGCGGGGCATAATCACGCGCTTATTTGGTGCAAGGATTTTCACGCTCTGCCCCATAAATCCCACTCCGCAAAAAACAACAAGAGTTTTGGGGCTTACACTAGCATTTCTTGCAAGCTCCAAACTATCACCCACCAAATCCGCAATCTCTACAATCTCATCTTTTTGATAATAATGTGCTACAAGTAGAGCATCACACTCTTGAAGCAAATCTCTGATTCTCTCCCTCATTCCCCTCTCCTTATCCCAATCCTTTCTCCAAACCTCACACTCTGTCCAATCTCCACTTCAAAATCCAGCTCTTGCGCAAAAAGCACAATCGTTGATCCCATTTTAAACATTCCCATCTCACTCCCTTTTGCGATCTTTATAGGCTGCTCATAAGTATAGACAATGCTCTCATTGGCTCTAGCATTGCACTGCAACTTTGGCTCAAAATGCAAAATCATCTGCCCCACATTCAATGCCCCCACAGCCACATAAAAAAACCTCCGCCCCCACTGATCTCTTGCAATCACTACCACACGCTCATTGCGGATAAAAAGATTATGATTTTTAAGCAGTGAGGAGCGATTGACGCTCAAAAGCTCTCCCCCAAAATAACGCACTTCCAAGACTTCCAAATCACAAGGGGCATGGAATCGATGATAATCTTTTGGCGAAAGATAAAGATTGAGGTAGGCATAGTCTTCATCAATCACCTCTCCCAAAAACTCGCTGACACAATAGCTCATCCCCTTGATTTGCAAGGCCATATTGTGAGCCACCCTACCCTTTTGCATCACAAGCGAATCGCTTGGAGAGACCCACACAGCCTCTGCTCTATCAATCTTTCGCTCTTTTTTGAGCTCCCGTGTGAAGAGATGATTGAGGCTTGGATAGCTTTGTGCCTCATCAAACTCACTTAGATCAATCCCAAAAAGCTTGACATAGCTTTGATTGATAAATTTTTGCATAGGCTTTGGAAAAGAATGGGATGCAAATTTTCCAAAGATTTTAGAGATTTGTTTGTTCATTCTCTTTGTCCCGATATGTCATATTTGAAAGCTGGAGAAATAGCTCAACCTCCCCTTTTGTTACACCCAATTCCTTAGCGATCATATCCGCACTTTTCCCCGATTTGAGCAAGGCAAGGATTCTTTTTTCATCAAGACCACTGCTTGCACTGCTTGAAAAAAACTCAAGCTCTCTGATTTTCCCATCCAAATTATTCAAATTTGAAGTCGCAGTCTTAATCTCATCATTCACCCTCTGCTCCATATTCTCCAAATGCTCGTAAGTCTGCTTAAGAGAATGGGTAATAATGTCTTGGGTTTGTTCTTGAATCTGTGTAAAGATCTCACGCTCTCGCTCATCTTGCATTCCCTGCAAAGATTGAAGAGTTTTTTGAATCTTATAAAATTCATTATAAAGGCTATCAATAGCCACTTCAAACTTATCTAATCGCCTTGAGGATTCCAAATCTTTGAAATAGGTAAAAAGCAAGATCAAAAAGGCAGCAAGACCAATAAATCCACTCAAAATCAAACTTAAATTTTGCTCAATCCATACAATCATAATTTTTCCTCCTTTCTTTTTTCTCGAATTTCCATCCTCTCACACTCAACAACATAGCTATCATAGCTCCTTGTATGAGATGCACCCATTTTGATCACCCTACCGATGTTTTCTGTGAGCATTTGCAAATAGAGAGGAATGACTTGATGAGGGAAAACAGGCAAATCAATCCGTCCATAATAGATTTTCCCCTTCACAAGCTCATCTTGAACACATAAGATCTGATGTCCGATATGATGCACTTGAGTTTTTTGGGCAAGCTTTAGCATTCCACAATCTTCTTTTAAAAGTCTTTTTTCAAGGCGATCAAGCTTTTTATAAAGCTCCACAAGTAAGCCAAGCATCACTTCATCACCCTCATAATCACGCCCACAAACAAACCTAATCCACCTATCAAGCCCACTCTCTTCTAGCTGATTGAGATGATCAAACTCTTGCAAAC
>CAUWEE010000079.1:0-5399 GCA_963557095.1 uncultured Helicobacter sp.
GGAAAACCCCAGCTATTATTGATAATCTTAAGATTCTTAGCAAACAAATCATAATCAAGATGGCTACGATAAGGACCTTGTGTATTTAACAAAGCCACTCCATAAAAAGATCCTTGATAAGCAATTCCATGCGGAACTTGCCTCTGCTCCCCTTCCTGTTTTGCAGCTAGGATAATTCCTGCAACATGAGTGCCATGCTGAACATTGCCAATATTCTCTCTCCTTTCAGTGCTATTGAAAATCATAATAATTATTGAAGACTCCTCTAGCTTTGCCTTTAAGACCCGGATGTTTAAGATTAAACTGCCCATCCACGATCCCAATCCTAACCCCTGCTCCGCGAATATGAGGATTATCCCTATAAGCGTCTTGAAGCTTAATAAGATCCCAAGATTTCTCTAAAATCGAGTAGCTTTCAGCCTCTAGGCAAACAGATAAGAAAAGTAGTGGGCTTGCAAGGATTACCCATCTCACCATTTCCTCCTTAAAAAGGCTATCTTGGAACACAATCTAGCCTGCTAAAATCTTAAATTGCCTACATTCTAACAAAAAACAAAGGGTTACATAAAGATGAGCTTGCTCTACCCCCCATCCTTTTTATTTTGTTTCTTTTCCGCTATTGTCCTGCTCTCCACTCCAAATATTCCTCATAGCTCCCCCTAAAATCGACAAGCTCTGCTCCATTTTCGCCAAATTTTAATTCAATGATTCGATTAGCATAGGCATCAATAAGTTCTCGATCATGGCTTACGCAGATTACATTGCCGCTGAAGCGATACAGAGCCTCACCAAGGGCGATAATGCTCTCAAGATCCAAATGGTTAGTAGGCTCATCAAGCACCAAAAAATTGCCCCCCTCAAGCATTAGCTTACTTAGCACCATCCGATGCTTCTCTCCCCCACTTAGAGCATTAATACTCTTCTCTTGCTCCTCCCCACTAAAGAGCATACGCCCAAGATTGCTTCTAATCTCCGCGCTCTCTGCCCTCTTATCAAAATTTCTTAGCCACTCATACAGCGTCTCTTCACCGCTGATCTCCTCGCTCACATTTTGAGGGAAATAGCCCCTCTGCACCGTTGCCCCCCATTTCACCGCTCCACTATCAGGCTGAAGTTCTTCGACTAGAATCTTACAAAGCGTGCTTTTGCCTACACCATTAGCCCCGATAAGAGCAATTTTATCCCCAGGAAGAATTTTGAGATTCACATCCTTTAATACCTGTTTCTCTCCATAAGAATGACTCACTCCCTCGCATTCCAAAGCTTCATTGCCAATACTTCTCTTGGGTTTAAAAACGATGCTAGGATCTCGCCTAGAGCTTACGGCCAAAGATTGAATATCAAGTTTGTCAAGCTGTTTTTGGCGTGAGGTAGCCTGTTTGGCCTTGCTTGCATTGGCGCTAAATCGTGCGATGAAGTTCTCAAGCTCTTCTTTTTCTTTGAGCTTTTTGTTGCGTTCAGCTTCTTGCTGCTTGGCAATGAGGGTTGAAGCAATATACCAATCATCATAATTTCCACTAAACTCACGAACTCCACCAAAATCCACATCCAAAATATGAGTACAAACAGAATTGAGGAAATGGCGATCATGACTGATAACAAGGATGCTGCCTTCATGGCGCTTGAGATTTTCTTCTAACCAAGAGATAGAATGGAGATCAAGGTTGTTTGTTGGCTCATCAAGAAAAAGAAGTTCGGGTTTGGGGAAAAGCACTTGTGCTAAGAGGATTTTAAATTTATCACCCCCTGTGAGCGTGCTCATCAAATCATCATGTTGAGAGCTAGGAAAACCTAGATCTTGCAAAATCTTCTCCACCACCACTTCACATTCATACATCGGATCTTCTTCGGCACAGATGATTTCAAGCTCTGCCAAACGCTCATTGACACTCTCATCACTTAGATCTGCCTCCGCATAGAGCCTTTCTTTTTCTTTGATAGCCTCATAGAGGCGCTTATTTCCAATCAACACGGCTTCTTTGAGACTTAAATTTTCAAAGGCATACTGATCCTGCCCCAACACTCCCATCGAATTGGCACTGATGATAACCTCCCCGCTGCTAGGTTCATATTCTTTGCTCAAAATTTTAAGCAAGGTAGATTTCCCTGCGCCATTAGCACCAATGAGGCCATAACGCTTACCACGATCAAGTTTGAGATTGACATTTTCAAAAAGCTTTTTAGTTGCATAACGCATTGAAAGATTGAGAGTTTGTAACATTGAAAGGCTCCAGATTGTTTTGCCCGCAATTATAAACAAGATTGACTTTTAAAGCCAAAACTTTTTGTTTGACACAAAAAGACAAATTATTTTTTACTTTTTTGTCTGCATATGACTATTATCTGATAAAAAAATCTGATAGGATGAAAAACATCATAGATCAAATCTCAAAAAAAGGAAGTAAGATGAATCAAACACAGGCTCAAGAAATAATCGTTTTAGAGGCAGTCAAATTAGCAGAACAGCTTCAAAAGCAAATCGAACAAAACATCTCACAAAGCGAAAAAGAATTCCACACTAAGATGCAAAAACTTCTCAAAAATCCAAGCAGCAAGGTGATGCTCATTGAACTTCTTGATCGTGGATTTCGATCCAAAAACCCTAAAGCAAGTTTTGATTTTGTGCGCTACATTCTTCAAAAATACGGGATCGCTGATTTTTTTACACCCTTTGAAAAGTTTCTCCTTTTTATGTTTTTAAATGCTGGAAAATATATCCCCAACATTAGTATCCCATTTTTTATTTCAAGAGTGCGCTCAGACTCCCGAAATATGATTTTAGATGCTCAAGAGGATAAACTCAAATCTCATATCCAAGCACGCAAAGAGGAAAATATTATTATCAATGTCAATCTCATTGGAGAAGAAGTCTTAGGAGAAGAGGAGGCGCAATATCGAATTGATAAATACAAAGAAGCCATTTGTTCTTCATATATCACTTATATTTCAATCAAGATCACAACAATCTTTAGTCAAATCAATATCATTGACTTTAACTTCTCCAAAGACGAAATCATCCAAAGACTAAAAGCCCTCTATACACTAGCTCAAGAAGAATCCCGCAAACAAAAGCAGGCCAAATTTATCAACCTTGATATGGAAGAGTTTCGTGATTTAGAACTGACTGTTTCTGCATTTATGGAGGCGATTAAAGACTTCAAAGATTTGGAAGCAGGCATTGTCCTTCAGGCTTATATCCCAGATTCCTTTGAATACCTAAAGATCCTGCATGCTTTCTCCAAACAAAGAGTGCTTGAAGGAGGAAAGCCCATTAAAATCCGCTTTGTTAAGGGTGCAAATATGGAAGCGGAGGAAAATATTGCTTCACAGAGAGATTGGGCTCTGCCAACCTTTAAGAGCAAAATCGATACAGATTCAAACTACAAAAAAATGCTGCATTTTATTCTTGAGGATGAGAATTACAAATATATTCATATCGGTATTGCCAGCCACAATCTCTTTGAAATTGCCTATGCCTACACACAGATTAAGCATCATCAAGCCGAGGCTTACTTCACCTTTGAGATGCTTGAAGGGATGAGTATGCAGGCTTCTTTGGAACTTAAAAAAATGCATCGGCTCATCCTCTATGCTCCAGTTTGTGATGATGAACATTTCAATAATGCGATCGCCTATCTTGTAAGACGCTTTGATGAAAATACAAGTGAGGCCAATTTTATGCGACATTTCTTCAATCTCAAAGTTGGGGATGCAAAATGGGAAGCACAAAAGCAAATCTTTCTCTCATCGCTTCAAGGTATCAACTCTCTTGATTCTCAAGCACGACGAACTCAAAATCGCAATCTTAAAACCCACAAAGAATCAAAACAAGCTTTTAAGAATGAGGCAGATACAGACTTTATCCTTCCTGCCAATCGTCAATGGGCCTTAAAAATCAAAGAAACTTATTCTTCATTCCAACAAGAAGATCTCTATCCTATCGCCAAAGAAAGACTTCAAGGAGGAGATAAACTCCAGCTTCACAATAGAAAAGATGGTAGCCTCATTGGATCTGTCTATTTGGCAAGCCCCACAGATTGCAATACTGCACTTGAAGTCGCCAAAAATAGCAGCTTTAGTCAGAAATCCTTTGCAGAGATTGCGGCAATTTTAAGAAAAACTGCTGAGATCATGAGGGAACGCAGAGGAGATCTTATTGGGATAGCAGCTTTAGAAGTGGGAAAGACCTTCTTAGAGCTTGATCCTGAAGTAAGTGAAGCGATTGATTTCTTAGAGTTTTATCCTTATTCTTTAGAAGTCCTGCAAAAAGAAAATCCTGATACCGCATTTTCCCCCAAGGGAATTGGTGTAACCATCTCGCCTTGGAACTTTCCTATTGGCATCCCTGTTGGCACCATCGCTGCCCCTCTTGCTGCAGGCAACAGAGTGATCTTTAAGCCCTCAAGTCTTGCACCCATCACTGCCCATAAACTCTGTGAATGCTTCTGGGATGCTGGGATTCCTAAAGATGCTTTGATCTATCTCCCCGCCAAAGGAAGTGATATTTCCAAGCATCTGCTCTCTAGCTCTGAAATTGCATTTTGTGTCCTCACAGGAGGAGAAGAAACTGCCTATGAAATCCTAAAAACAAAGCCCTCTCTTCTTTTGAGCGCTGAAACTGGAGGTAAAAATGCAACCATTGTCACCAAAAATGCAGATAGGGATCAAGCCATCAAAAATGTCATTCATTCTGCATTTTCAAACTCTGGACAGAAATGTTCTGCAACCTCACTTCTTATCCTAGAAGAAGAAGTCTATTATGATGAAACCTTCAAGCAAACCCTAAAAGATGCGGCCAAGTCCCTTAATGTTGGTGATCCTTTTGAGCTCAAAAACAAGCTTGCTTATCTTGCAGATAAGCCTAATGAAAAAGTTAAAAATGCACTTCACAAACTTAAAAATTATGAGGAATGGTTTCTTGAACCTGAGTTTTTAAATCAAAATCCGTATTTAATGAAACCTAGCATCAAATACGGAAGCAAAGAAGGAGATTTCACTCATCAAACAGAGCTTTTTGCTCCGATTCTCACTGTTATGTGTGCTAGAGATCTTCCCCACGCTATTGAGATCGCCAACTCAACAGGATATGGACTCACAGGGGGATTAGAATCTCTAGATGAGCGAGAGTGGGAATACTACCTAGAACACATCGAAGTGGGTAATGTCTATATCAATAAGCCCACAACTGGTGCTATTGTCTTAAGACAGCCTTTTGGAGGGATGAAAAAAAGTGCTATTGGATTTGGACGAAAGGTAGGATGCTTTAATTACATCACTCAATTTCTCAACATCATTCAAACACAAGCCCAAACACATTCTTTGCGCTCCTCGCTTATTGCATCCATTGAAACTCTCCCTCTTGATATAGAAATCAAAAATGAAGTGCTAAGATATGCACA
>CAUWEE010000080.1:0-5379 GCA_963557095.1 uncultured Helicobacter sp.
TGAAAAGAAGATCTATTTCATCAACAAAACAACAGATATTTTTACAGAACTTTTAAACACTCTTGATTATGATCGTGGAGGAGAGGTTGCGCATTATCTTTCCGGACTTTATACGCATCAAATTAAGCTTTTGGCACAGGCAAATGTCAGAAATGATGGTGAAAAGATTGATACAGTCATTCATGTTGCAAGAGGTTTGCTTGAAGCTTGGAGAGAGATCAATCAAAATGAATTGGCTCGATGATTTAAAAATTGCACTTTTGCAAGAAGATGCTCAAAAGGCCTTTGAGATCAGTGCAGAGCTTCCAAAAGAGGGCTTTAAAAATCTTGAAGAAATGCTTCAAGCAAGAGAACTTATTGCTCAAACGACGGATCTTTTGAGGCGTGAAAAAGAAAGAGTGCGTATTGCAATGCAGCAGATTCGCACAGCACAAAAGTTTCTTCAGGAATGAGAATATTTTTTGTAAGCGGGGTGGATACTCATGTGGGGAAAACATTTTTCACTCATCATCTTACTCGCATCTTTCAAGCACAAGGTCTTAGAACAATAGCCATTAAGCCTATTGAAACTGGGGTGCAGGATGGGCAGCTAGAAGATAGCCTTATTCATCTTCAAGATGCTCAAAGACTTTTCCCTAGTCTTACACTTAAAGAGATCAATTTCTACTCCTTTTCTCTACCTTCTGCCCCTTATGTTGCAGACAAGGATAGAGAAATCAATCTTGAGTTGATTTATGAAAAAATTGAAGGCTTTCAAAAAAACCTTGATATCTTGCTTATCGAGGGGGCAGGTGGCTTATTTGTGCCGATTAAAAAAGATTTTTTTATGCTTGATTTTGCCCTAGAGCTTCAAAGGAGGTTTTGCTCCAAAAGCCTTGTAGTTTGCGATGGAGAACTTGGGATGATTCATCGATTTTTGAGTGCAAAATTTGTTCTAGATTCTCTAAAATTGCAACATCTTTTTTTTGTCAATATTAGAAATCAACGAGCTTTTGAAGTGATCAATTTGCCTTTTATGCAAACTTATGATTTTGAAAGAGATATCAGTTTTCTTGCTCAAAGACTTTTGGAGGAATGAATGGATTTGAAGATCCTAGCCAAACAGTATGGAACCCCGCTTTATGTATATGATTTTGATTTGCTTAAGAAAAATTTCTTAGCTTTTAAAGAAGCTTTTTCTGGGCGCAAGTCTTTGATTTGTTATGCACTTAAGGCTAATTCCAATCTTTCGCTTTTGAAATTCTTAGCCTCCCTTGGAGCTGGGGCGGATTGTGTCAGTCTCAATGAAATACGACGAGCGTTTTTAGCTGGGATCCCCAAATACAAAATCATCTTTAGTGGTGTAGGCAAGCGTGATGATGAGATTGAAGAGGCGCTTAAGAGGGATATTTTGTTTCTCAATCTTGAATCTTCTCAAGAGATGTATCGGGTGGAGCAAATCGCAAAAGATTTAGATCTTAAAGCAAGAGTATCTGTGCGCGTTAATCCCAATATCGATGCAAAAACCCATCCCTATATCTCCACTGGACTTAGTGAAAATAAATTTGGTGTGGAAATCGAGCTTGCAAAAGAGATGTATGTCTATATCAAAAACTCTCCATTTATGGAGGCTGTAGGGATTCATTTTCATATTGGCTCTCAACTTTGCGAGCTTTCTCCTATCCTTGAGGCCTCCACAAAGATTGCTGCACTTTACCGCTCTCTTTTGGCTTTGGGCTTAGAGATCAAGTTTTTTGATGTTGGTGGGGGATTGGGGATTGCTTATGAGGATGAAAACTTGATTTCACTCAATGACTATGCACAGGGGATTCTCTCTACATTAAAAGGTGGAGAGCCTACTATTATTTGTGAGGCGGGGAGACGCATTGTTGGTGAATGCGGCTTGTTTATCACTCAAGTGCTAGGTGAGAAAGAAAATGAAAAAAAGCGCTTTGTCATTGTTGATGGGGCGATGAATGATTTGATGCGCCCTTCACTTTATCAGGCTGTGCATCAAGCAAGGCTTATTTCTTCTAGTGAGGCAGCAGAGAGTCTCTGTGATGTTGTAGGTCCAATTTGTGAGAGTGGTGATTATTTGGCAAAGAATATTCTCCTTCCACCAACAAAGGCTGGAGATTTGATTGCTTTTTCCAATGCAGGTGCTTATGGCTTTAGTATGTCTAGTCAATACAATTCCCGTCAGAGAGTGGCAGAGCTTGCTCTAAGTGAGGGGGAGCATAAGCTCATTCGCAAACGAGAAGAATTTGAAGATTTGATTGCAAGAGAGTTAGAGTGCTTGAAGTGATACAAGATTTGCGCAGACAGATTGATGCGCTTGATGATGAGATTTTGGAACTCTTAGCAAGAAGAATTTCTCTTGCTAGTCAAATTGGTGAGATTAAAAAGCATTGCAAGCAAGAAATCAAAGACAAAAAAAGAGAAGAAGAAATTCTTAGGCGTCTAGGTCTTCAAAATAAGCTCACAAGAGGACAGATTGACTTGATTTATGAAGCAATTTTTGCTTTAACCCAACAGATTCAAGAGGAAAAATAATGCAGTTTCAGCCCATTTCATTGGCACACAAAGAGATGATTTTAAGCTTTCAAGATAAATCTTCTTTGCCTTTATCGGATTTTAATTTCACTAATTTATGGATTTGGCGTTTTGCAAGAGAGATTGAAATCGCTCTTGTCCAAGATTGTCTCATCATCCGCACAACTTACCCTAGTAGTGAACCTTATTATTTTTTTCCAATGGGGAAGAATTTTGCCAAGGCACTAGATGAGCTCCTCTCTCTTGTGCCCAAAGCACGATTTAAATCCCTAAGCCTAGATCAAGCTCAATATCTCAAAGAGCATTTTAAGCTCTCATTTCATCCCAATCGGGATCGCTTTGATTATGTGTATAGCATTGAGGAACTCATCACTTTAAGTGGGAGAAAATTCCATAAGAAAAAAAATCATCTCAACAAATTCTTGCAGAGCTATCCAAATTTTGCCTTTGAGGAGGTCAGCAGCGCAAACCTTGATGAAATTGCACAAAGCTATGAGCGCTGGTATCAGCTCAACCCTCAAAAAGATGAGTCCCTAGAGAGTGAGAAAAAGGGCATAGAATCCCTGCTTCAAGATTTTCATAACCTCTCACTTGGCGATGATGAAGGCTTATTTACCCTTAAGGGAGGGGTCTTGCGGATAGAGGGGGAGATCGTTGCTTTTTCCTTTGCTGAAGCGATTTCCAAAGAAAGTGTTGTTGTGCATATTGAGAAAGCAAACACTGACTTTGTCGGAGTGTTCCAAGCCATCAATCAACAATGCCTTGCCCATCTCTGGAGCGGATATTTATGGGCAAATCGCGAGGAGGATTTGGGAATTGAGGGTTTAAGGAAGGCAAAGCTAAGCTATCAACCCACGCAGTTACTTGAAAAATATGAAATTTAGTATTTTTGGTGATTTTCTCTACTCTAGGCCTTGCAAAAGCTTTCTAGCTCACAGTTCCAAAGAATTTAGGGAGGCTTTTGATGAGCTTGAGCGATGCAGGAAGCAATACTTTTGTGTGGGTTTTGTGAGTTATGAGGCTTATTTGGCCTTTGAGAGTGAGGATTTCTACTCTTCCTTTCCTCTGCTTTATTTCACAGCCTTTGAGCACCAAGAGCCATTCAGTCCTCAAAAGAGTGAAGATGTCTTTTTCCCTCATCATCGCAAATTTTTGGATAAACACAGCTATATCCAAAAGATTCAAAGCCTGCAAAATGAGATCAAAGAGGGCAACACCTATCAAGGCAACTTCACAACTTTTTTGGAATTTCAAAGCACTTTAGAATCACAGAGTATTTTCAAATTTCTTTTGCAGAGGCAAAATACCGCTTACAAGGCATTTCTTCCCACACCCTTTGGCGAAATTCTAAGTTTCTCTCCAGAGTTATTCTTCCAAATCAGAGGGCAGGAGATCCTCACTAAGCCAATGAAGGGCACAATGCCTAGAGGAGAAAGCCAAGAGGAAGATGAGGCAAATAAGCTTTTTCTCTCCCAAGATCTTAAAAATCGCAGTGAAAATGTGATGATTGTGGATTTGTTGCGCAATGATCTAAGCAAAATTATCCAAAAAGGAAGCCTGCAAGTCCCTCATCTTTTTGAAATCGAGACTTATCCCACACTCTTTCAGATGACTTCAAGCATTCAGGGAAAACTTATAGATGGCATAAGTCTTTTTGAGGTTTTTGAAGCGCTTTATCCTTGTGGATCAATCACAGGCGCACCAAAGAAAAGCACCATAGAGATTCTAAAAGGCTTAGAAAATAAAGAGAGGGGAGTGTATTGCGGTGCGATTGGAATGCTTTATGGAGAGAATGCGACTTTTTCCATCCCCATCCGAACGATTTATAAACAGGAGAATCGATGCTTATATGGCGTGGGAAGTGGGATTGTGTGGGATAGTAAGCCAGAGGAAGAATATGCGGAGTTGCAGACTAAAATGAAGTTTCTTTTCTCAAGGCCTGATTTCTCACTCCTAGAGACGATGCTCTACACTCCTTGCCCAATCAGGCAGGAGTTTTTGGAGATTCCAAGTGGCCTTGCTTTTCTCTCTTTGCATCTTGAGCGTTTGAAACGCAGTGCAGGGGAGCTAGGTTTTGCCTACCCAGAGAGCATAGAGCAAGATTTGCAAGATTTAAGCTATGCAGAGCCAAAAGTCTTGCGTCTCCTGCTCTCTGAGAAGGGAGAGTATAAAATCGAAGTTTTGCCTCTAAGCAAGATTGAGAGCAATCAAGTCATCTTGCTTGAAAAAACCACAAGAAGCGATTTGGATCAGTTCAAAACCACATTGGATAAAGATTTATCCTTTTTACAAGAAAACAAACTTTTTGATGTGATCTATCACCAAGAGGGAATCTTGCTTGAAGGCAAGAGAAGTAATCTTGTCTTAGAACTTGAGGATGGGTTTTTTACACCAAAATATGAGCACAACTTCTTGCCTGGAGTATGTCGAGCAGTCTTATTGCAAAAGGGGGTGATCAAGGAGAAAAAGCTAGAGCTTGCAGATTTGAAGAGAGCTAAGAGGGTTTTTTGTATCAATTCTGTAAGAGGGATCTTAGAGGTATCTTATCAAGTTTGAATTCTTTTTGAATGGGCTTAAAAACGATATGATTTTAAAAATTTTAACTTTGAACAGTTTAGCCGAGTTCAATCTTAATAGTTTGATCTAAAGATTTGAGAAAGGAGTTTGATATGCAAAAAAAGAACAAGAAAAAAAGTCCATTTAATACCATTAGCTTCATTCAAAAAAACAAAAGCAATGCAATTCTAAGACAGATGTTTTATGAGGCTCAAAAAAGAAATTATTCAACTTGTGATGAAGAAATCAAATTGGCTAATCCAAAGTCTTTGAGTTTGTAATTTTGCAACT
>CAUWEE010000081.1:0-5353 GCA_963557095.1 uncultured Helicobacter sp.
TACAGAGAGCACATTGTATTGATCCCACTTGGTCAAAGATTTGCCAATACAAGGCAAAAAATTAGGAATCACCCAAACATTAGGATGAATTGCTCTCCATTTTTCAAGCTCCTTGTTAGAGAGCACTACAAGGGCATCAAAAAATCTCAAATTGCGTTTGCGTTTGGGGAAATTGAGATGCCAAAGACGGATATAGCTCTTACCCCTCAGTTTCAAAATTGGAGCTAAAGCTCGATCATTGGCAATCACAATCTGTGTGTCTTTGAGATATTTTTGGACTTGCCAACTCAGGATATAGCGATAAAAAATCCTTCGTAAGAAAACTCTCCAGCTCCCCCCACTCTTCTCACCCACATCACTCAAAAATAAAAGTTCAATCCGCTCATCAAGAGGATAAGAGAGAGACTGCAGATGATAAAAACTAATGATTTGCACCTGATGCTTTTGTGCTAGAGCATTGGCAAGATTGGCACAAACTCTCTCCCCTCCCCCTCGCTCTGTAATATCACGCAAAATGATGCTAATTTTCATTGAGCTCATAAGTTTTCATATGTTTTAGCATTGAGCCATTGGCGTTGAACCAAGCGATGATAAAACCTCTATAACCATATCTCCACCCCATTTTAAACACATAATCCCTTACAAAGACAAAAACAAAGCGCACAAGAGCTCCTATGATACTTCCCTTCTTGCCCCTCCGATGAGCCTCAATCGCACTCAAACTTGTATAGCGATTCATCTTTTTGCAAATCTCCTCAATGCTCTCACAAGTCAAATGCCTAATCCCCCCTCTCAATCGCACTTCAAGATAATTTTTAGGAATCAAAAGCCCTTCATGAACTAAGTCATCTTTAAACCTTACTTCCTCTTTGTGAAAAATCCTCTTCACCCAGTCAGGATGCCAACCACAACCCTTGACCCACTGCCCGCGATAGTAATTTTTCCGAAGAAAACTATAATAATACCCCTTCTCAAAGTGCGTGCTTTGGATTGCTTCATAAAGTTCAGCTTCCAAAATCTCATCACTATCAAGAGAGAGAATCCAATCATTTTTTGCATAAGAGATGGCCAAATTTTTCAAAGCCCCAAAGCCGATAAACTCACTCTCAAAGATTCTGACATTTGGGAATTCTCTTGCAATACTTTGTGTCTCATCTTCGCTTTTGTTATCAAGCAAGATGACCTCATCAAAATCCCTTAAACTCTCAAGGCAGAGTCTAAGTGTCCTTTGGGCGTTTTTGGCAAGAATGGTGACAGAGATTTTAGTTTGCATAAGCTCTCTCCTGGGTTTTGAGCTTAAGTAAAACAATCATTGTAAGCATCATAAAAGGAATCATAAAGTTAGAAGAAAAAGGCACATCCCCAATGCAACAACCTCCAAAAAAGAAAAGCACTGCTGCTCCAGCAAATGAAATCTTCATCTCATCTTTACTCCAAGTTTTAGATCCGGATAGAAAAGCCCTCAAAAATGCAAAGATCAAGAAAAATAGAGCTACAATCCCCACAAGTCCTGCTGTGGCAAGGGTGTCAAAAAACTGATTATGTCGGTTCTGTGCAATGGCTTTAACAATATCTTGACGCGAGGGATTCTCAATCCCTGTGAGTTCATTGAACTTCCTTTTTGTTTTGCTAAGTGCAATAATCTCTTCCAAATGTTTATCCACAAGCTTAGAGTTCATCCCAAAAATAGGTGAAATCCTAAACATTGCAAAGGCTTCCTTCCACATCTCAATCCTCAAGCCATTACTTGTATTGACATTCCCCCGATCATATTGCTCCATATCCTGCATAAAGGCAGCTGCATTGAAAAAGTCTTTTTTACTATTTACTACCATAATTAGCCCCAATGCAATAAAACATAAAAAAAATAAAAAAATAAAGTCTTTAAATCTTTTACGATCAAAGCAAAGTAACAAAAGTCCCAAGATCAAAAAAGCTAGTATTAAACCCACATAAGTTCCCCTAGTCACACACAAAACCACAACAGCAAAAGAGAAGAAAACTCCTAGAGCATAGAATATCTTATCTCGCTTATTTTGTGCATAGAGGAAAAGGCTCAACAAGATGAGGTACAAAGCGCCATTAGTTTGACTAAATTTAAAAATCCCTATCGCACCAAAAACTCTCACATAATCCAAAACCAAAGCTTGATAAAAAGCAAAAATTCCATTAATAATGGCGGCAAATGCTATGGCATAGAAAATGATCTTTGAGCAAAGCTGATAGGGAGAGCGAAACAAAAACCAAAGGATAATTCCACAAGCAAGATAATTGATATAAGGATTCATCGGTGCAAGTTTGCCTGTCAATCCTTGACTATATAAAAAACCAAGCAAATAAGCGACAAAAACCCCAAACATCGCATACATTACCCATCGCAATCTTTGACTAAGCATCTTAGGTGATATAGAGCGATCTATAAAAGCAAGTCCCAAGAGAGTTACTAATAAGATAATTTCAATAACTTGAGCGCTTGCCCTCAAACTTGTCAGCAAAAAAAGCAAGGCAAAAATCCCACTTAGCATCAAATCAGGCTTCAATTGCATTCGCATTTCAAGCATCTCTCAATCTCCCTTCTTCCAAAAAATAGACCTTATGAGCCAACTCTATCGTGCTTGGACGATGGGCAATGATGATAATAGTCCTATCTTTTGCAACTTCAGTAATCACCTCTTTGAAGGCTTCCTCAGTTCTAGCATCCAAGGCACTTGTGGCCTCATCAAGGATCAAAACCTGTGGATTACGATACAAGGCTCGAGCAATTGCAATGCGCTGTCTTTGCCCTCCACTTAGGTTTGCTCCAAATTCATCAAGTTTGCTATAGATCCCCTGCTCCAAGCTTGAGACAAAATCCCAAATCAAGGCCTTTTTCAAAGCCCAGATTACACGCTCCTCATCCACTTCCTTGCCATAGGCAACATTATGAGCAATGCTATCGTTGAAAATAAAGATTCGCTGATTAACTAGTGCAATTTGCTCTCTTAAATCCCTGATTCTAAAATTGCGATAATCCTCCGCATTGATCAAAATCTTCCCAGCTCTTGGCTCATAAAGGCGTAGAAGCAAAGAAATTAGCGAACTCTTTCCGCTCCCACTTCTACCCACAAGAGCAATGATCTCATTTCGTTTCACTTCAAGGGAAATCTTGTGCAAGATTTCTTCCTCTTCATAGCCAAAACTCACAGAATCAAAACGGATGTTTTCAATTTTACCTTCAATTTTTTTATCTCCATCGATGATGCTCGCTTTGCGATCCATCACTTCAAGGATGCGATCACTAGCAACGATGGCACTTTGCATCCCTACAATAGCATTGATAAGTCTTTTAATCGGGGTATAAGCCATAAAAAGTGCTGTGGTAAAAGAAAAAAATGCCCCCGCACTTATCTCTCCTCCAATCACACTATGTCCACCCACAAGAATAACTCCCCCCACAATAAAAGCTCCTAAAACTTCCATTGTAGGATTATTCATCTGGTTAATCAAAAATGACTTCATATTGAGTTTAAAGAATTCATCGTTTTCCCTCCTAAAACGCTCTACTTCAATACTTTCTCCACTACTTGTCTTAATCACTTCGATATTGTTGAAAATTTCATTAAGTCTTGAAGTGATGTCTGCATTTTTTTCTTGAGTCTTGCGAGAGAACTTTTTGAGCTTCCTTACAATAATAGAGAGAGGGAAAATAGCCAAAGGAACTACAACAAGGCTTACAAGAGCAAGCTTAGGACTCTGATAGATCACAACAGAAATGAGAGCAATAGCAGTCAATCCCTCACGAACAAAATCTGCAATGATGGTAGAAACTGCAACGCGAATAAGCCCTATATCATTTGTGATCCTTGCTAACAGTTCTCCATTGCGATTTTTTTGGAAAAAGCTCAAATCTAGAAATAGCATTTTCTCTAGCATCTCATTGCGAATCACTCGGATAATATCTTCTCCAATATAACCCATAAAATAAGTCTGTATAAAAGCCCCAATTGCCTTGCCACAATACATCAATACAAGCAAAGCGGGAAGAAGTTTGAGCATCAAAAGATCTTTGTTGATAAAGACCTCATCAAGCATTGGCTTGACAAGATAAGTTACCCCCGCTGTGCAAAGAGCAGCGATGATTCCTCCAAGCATAGCAATGCCAAAACTCATCCAATGCCCCTTAATGTAGGGCAAAAATCTTCTAAAAAACTCAAGCATAACTTAAGCCTTACATTTTTCTCTTAGCTTCAATTCCCAAGAGCTCCAAACCTTTCTCAAGGCTAGCAGAAACACAAAGCAAGACTTTAAGAATTTCTCTTTCTTGCTCACTCCCCAAGATCTTTGTCGCATTATAAAAGGCGTGAAATTGGGCAGAGAGATTTTTGAGAAAATCACAAAGTTTCAAAGGAAGACGATCTTCAAAGGCACTTACAGCAACGCTGCTCACTTGAGAAGCTACAAAAACCAATTGCGCAAGCTCCTCGCGCAAATCTCCAAGTTTAAGTCCCCTAAGCTCTTCAATACTCTTGCCACTTTTTTGGATCAGCGTATGGATGCGCGAATTAGCATAGTTGATATAAAAAATTGGATTGGAACTATCTTGCTTTTCCAAATCACTCAATTCAAATTCCAAGCCCATATCAGGAGTTTTGGACAAAAAGACAAAACGCAAAGCATCAGAGCCAATCTCTTCAATCACTTCTTGCATTAAGATAAAGTTCCCTGCCCTCTTACTCATCTTGTAGGGTTGTCCATCCTTAAGAAGTTTCACCATTTGAGAGAGCAAAACTTCAAGCTTCTTTGAATCAAAACCCAAAAACTCAATCGCAGCCTTGACCCTAGCAATATAGCCGTGATGATCAGCTCCCCAGATGTTGATATAGCGATCAAAGCCTCGCTTAAACTTATCTTCATGATAGATGATATCGCCTGCTAGATAGGTTGGCTCTCCATTCTCCCGCACAACGACACGATCTTTTTCATCTCCATATTTGCTTGAATCCAACCAAAGTTTCCCCCCCTCTTCATAGATTCCCTGATGAGATTTAAGCCTATCTAATACCTCATTCCACCGTGAATAGAGTGATTTTTCGCTAACAAAATGATCAAAAACGATCCCCAAAGTTGAGAGATTGGATTTGATCTCTTGGAGCATCAAATCCTTAGCAAAAAGTGCAAGGGCAGGAATCTCCCCTTCTGTGAATATCGCTTTCCCCCACTTTTCAAAGGCTTTTTGGGCAATCTCAAGGATATATTCTCCCTTGTAATATTGCTCAGGATACTCCACATCAAGCCCTAAGATACTCTCCTGCCCAACAAGCAAAACCGAAAGCCCAAGCATAGAAATCTGTGATCCAGCATCATTAACATAATA
>CAUWEE010000082.1:0-5258 GCA_963557095.1 uncultured Helicobacter sp.
AATAGCTAAGGTTGATAAAATGTCCTTGAATAGAAGCTTTTTGGGGGATTTGGGAAAGTTTATCAGGGTGGATTTGGGACTCTAAGATGGAGCAAGAATGTGCGTCTTGGATGCTCCGTATGAGATTATAAGGAAGACTTCCGACTCGAAGTCGATGTGATAAGCGAGCAAAGATGTTGGCAATAATTTTTGAACTTTTGCTTTGATAATCTCCAAAAACAAAATCTTCATTTAGCTTAAAATGGACAATTTCAAGATTGCGGATGTCTTGCCCCCCCCCCCTTACCTTATAAGCTGAAGTATCAAACCTTAGTTTGTAACCCAAGCTTTGAAGTCTCCTCCCAAAGGCATAAATAAACATTTGATTTCCAAGCCCGCCAGTTACTTGAAGTGTAATCATCCTAAAAACTCCGAAAAATATATTTTCAATTATATCAAGAGTATCCGTGGGGGGGGGGGGTAGAAAATTAGAGAAATAAGGCTTTAGAGAGAATCATTCCAAGCCAAACACTTAAAATGCCAAAAAATAGCATTGAAAGAAGATAAATGAAGGCAAAGAGAATTTGATGATTTTGCAAGAGTCTTAAAATCTCAGCGCTCAAGGCGCTAAATGTTGTAAAAGAACCTAGAAATCCCACTAAAAATAGCAATCTTGCTTCTTGAGAAAGAAGCATTTGGCTAAAAAAACCCATACAAAAACTACCCAAAAGATTGACAAACATCAAAGAAAAGCTTGGAGCAAGAAAATAAAAGCTTAGATAGCGCATAGTGCCTCCTAGAAAGCTTCCAATACCCACGCATAAAATTTGAGCAATCATCTCAAAACTGATAGGAGAGACTCATTCCTACTTTATCCCCTCCTTGAGAATCTTTTTCAAAGATTGGGGAGATCCACAGGTTTGACTTGTAGGGGGCAGTGAAGAGATAGGCAAAGCCCCAAGCAATCCCTGCCCCAATACTTACTTGCAAGATAGAGTGCTTTTTGGCCTGCACTCTTGAGGCAGCTGTGAGCGTAGCTAGGACAATGGGTGCAATAGCAGCTTTCCATCCATAGCGATAATAGACGAAGGCAGCCCCTGAGAACGCTCCAGCACTATGTCCGCTTGGCATTCCTTTGAAATCATTAAAGCCTGGACGCCTTGCCCATAGCATGGCATTTTGATGCCCCCTATCTGCAATGTAGGCATCAAGGGATTTGATCCCTTCACTTGTAAGTTGAGTAGCTAGAGTGCCAAGAGCAAGTTGCAATAAGCCCTTCCAATCTTGTATAGAAATCGTGGCGATAGCCACATAAAGAGGCATTAGCTTGAAAAGATCTCCAAAGGCTTCAAATTTATTTTCCTTGGCATGAAGATTGTGAGTAAAAAGTGAAATCAGCAAAGAAAGACAGATTAATTTTTTGCGCATATTTGCCCCTGTTATGTGGTGATTTTGAAATTATATTTTGATTTTCTTTTTATATGGAGTTTTTCTCTGCATTGTTTTTTAGTTTTGGCTGATAGTTTTTGATTCTAAGTGAATTGAGCACAACGACAAGGGAGCTTGCACTCATACTTAATGCAGCAAAGATAGGTGAGATATAGCCTAGAATTGCTAGGGGGATTGTAAGGGCATTATAAAAGAGTGAGAAGAGTAGATTTTGTTTGATTGTGGCATAGGTTTTATCAGCGATATGCGTGGCTTTGAGAATCCCTGTGAGTTTATCTTGGAGGAGGATAATATCACTGCTTTGAAGTGCTAGATCACTTTTATCTGCCATAGTGATACTCACTTCTGCATATTGCAGGGCAAGAGAATCGTTGATGCCATCACCAATCATTGCAACTTTTTTGCCTTGCTTTTGAAGATCTTGAATGATTTGGGCTTTTTGCGTTGGACTTTGTTTGGCATAAAAGATGGGGATTTCAAGTTCATGGGCAATCCTTGAAACTTCATTTTCCTCATCTCCACTCAAAATGAGAAGTTGCTTTTTTTGAAGTTTTTGAATGACTTCTTTTGCATGGGGCTTGAGTGGATCTTGCAGATAAAAAATACTGCGCAAAATACCATCTTGTGCAAAGGCAAAAATACTGCCCTCTTGAGCACAAAGAGGAGGGATGGAGATTTTGTGCTGACTAAGGAAGTCAAGTCTTCCACCCAAGAGTTCTCCGTGAGGGGATTGAGCTTTGATACCCTCTGAGGCAATCATCTCAAAAGAAGTAATAGGGATTTTAGAAGGGGGGAGTCCCTCTAGGATGCCTTTGGCAATGGGATGCAAGTCTTGAGATAAAAATGCAGAGAGCACAAGAGGATCATAGGGCTCAAACTTGATTTCTTTGATAATCGTGGGCTTTCCTTGTGTGAGTGTTCCAGTTTTGTCAAAGCAAATCGTATCCACCTTAGAAAGTGCTTCAAGAGAGATGCCTTGCTTAAAGATGATGCCTTGAGTATAGGCAGAGCTTAGTCCAGAAATATTGGCAATAGGTGTTGCAAGAGCCAAAGCACAGGGGCAGGCAATGATGATGATGCTTACAGCGATTTTAAGCGCTTCATCAAAGGGGAGGTGGAGATAAAAAAGATCAATTCCAAAGGTGCAGCAAGCGAGGAAAAGCACAATTTGAGAGAATCTTGAGGAGATTGCATTGGCAATTTTTTGGATTTGAGGTTTGGAATATTGCGCTTTTTTGACAAGTTCGATGAGAGTATTGAGCGTGCTTTGTTCAAAGCTATGTGTGCTTTGATAGGAAATATTGTGACTTAGATTGAGGCTACCAGAGAAGAGTGGCTCACCTCTTTTTTTTGCAATAGGCTTGGATTCGCCGCTTAGAGAGGATTCGTCAATGAGAGCATGGCTAGAGAGCAAGATCCCATCAATGATAATCTTTTCCCCAGCAAAAACCTCAATCTCACTTCCAATCTCAACAGCTTGAGGAGGGAGAAATTTGTCTTTGACTCTTAGGGATTGTGGAATATGCAAAGAGAGAGATTGTAGGATTTCTCCGGCATTTTCTTTGGCTTTGTTTTCCAAAAATTTCCCCAAAAGCACAAAAGTTAGAATCATACTTACAGATTCAAAATAGCTCTCATAACCAATCAAAGAGGCATAAATGGAATAAAGATAAGTGATTAGGCTTCCACTAAAAACGAGCAAATCCATCCCGACTCTTTTGAGCTTTAAGCCCTTGTAAGCACTGATATAAAACACGCTTCCACTAAAAAAAAGCACAGGTGTGCAGAGCAGGAAAGAAGCAGAATTTAAAAGCAAAGAATACTCTTGTGCGATTCCCTGAAAATAGCCACTATATTGAGCGATGGCAATCCACATAATGTTCATTGTGCAAAAAATTGCAACGATGAGCTTGGTGAAAAAAAGGCGTTTCTCCTCTTTTGCTTTTTGTTCCATCTGCTCTCCCACGCTTACCTTGTAGCCTAGAGAATAGATTGTTTGAATGATTTTGCTTAGTTTTATGGAGTGAGGATTCCAAGTGATGGTGGCTTGATGATTGGTGTAATTGATTTGTGCCTCAAGCACGCCCTCAAGTTTATTGAGCATAAGTTCATTGAGCCAAATACAAGCAGAGCAGTGGATATCATGGATGAGAAGGGTGATACTTGATTGGGTTTGAGAAATGCTTTGGGTGTATTTTTCTTGAAAGTTTGGAGAATCATAATAATCATAGTTAGAAATATTGCCAATAGGCGGACTTAGTGTGGAATCTTGGAGCTTCTCATAGAAAGCTTGAATGTGGTTTTCTTTGAGCAAAAAATATACGCTCTTGCAGCCATTACAACAGAAATAAAGCTCTTCCCCCTCATCGATGCATTTTTGTAATGCATCAAGAGAAAAAGAGTTTTGACAATGATTGCATTTCCGCACTATTTTTTGATGATATGTTCAAAGGGAACAGATTGGATTCCTGCTCGGACGACATCTTCACTATTTTTTTGAATTTTTGAGATGTCTTGTTTTTTGTCTGCAGGTTTGAGCTGATAGTCTGGACTAAAAACCTCTTGCATCAATTTCAACTTTTCTTCATTGCTCTTAAGTGAAGCCATTTTGGAATAGATGAGTTGCGCCTTGTAAGCTGATTCTTGCCCAAGTAGCATCTTGACATTGCCTTCTTTGAGTTTTTGAGGTATTTCGCTTAGTTCTTTGTTACAAGATGGACATCTTGGATCTAAGACAAGATAGAAGGTTTGCTTGGCATTTTTGAGACCTGATTTGAGTGAGATCAGGCGATCATCTGAGAGAGAAGAGAAAAACTTGTCCAAAGCTTCGGGTTTTGGGGGATCGATTTTGGGCTGAGTCTCTTGATAGGCTTGGCTTAAGATCATCAAATCTTTTTCATTGCTAGAAAGGAAGATATTAGATAAACCCACCATAATATTGGCATCTTTTGTTGCTAGCACAGCAATCTCTGTTTTTTCTTTTGCGTCATATAAAATTGCAACCTTTAAATCCTTGCTTCCCTCAAGGTCTAAAACCTTTTTGATTTCAATATTTCGCTTTGTTTTGTCGCTGACAAGTTTGCTTAGTTTTTGTTTGTAATCTGCTTCATTTGCAAATACTAAAGCCATCAATGCAAAAATGCCTAAAATCACTTTTTTCATTTTGTCTCCTTTTGATTAAAAAGCTCACATTCTACTTCAAAAGTCATTAGTTTAGATTGCTCTGAATGAGAGCATTGAGTTTGGAGCAAAATTCTTTGGCATCACCTAGATTTCCACTCTCTAGTAACTTTGCATTGCCATATAAAAGTGCGATAAAGTCTTTTTGCTTTTCTTGATCTTGCATTGATTTAAGTCCTAGAATAATGGGGTGGGAGATATTGAGCTCCAATGTTTTTTCATCTGGCATTTTTTGTCCCATTTGTGCCATAAGATTTGCCATCATTGGATTGCTAGCTTGAGAGAGAAGACAGAGAGGAGAATCGAGGTTTTGAGCAAGTTTGATCTCCTTGACTTCACTTGGAAGATTGTCTTTGAAGATTTGAATGAGAGCTTCAAATTCTTTCTTGACTTCATCGCTGATTTCTTCTTGCACCTCACTTAGGGCTTCAGAGCTTGTGATGTCTTTGAGCGGGATTTTGTCAAACTCGCTGACATTTGGCATCACAAAAGAATCAATCTCTTCGCTTAAAAGCAGGACATCAAAGCCTTTCTTGCTGTATTTTTCAAGAGCAGGGGAATTTTTTAGCACTTCTAAATCGCTGCCCAAAAGATAATAGATGCTCTTCTGATCTTTGGGCATAGATTCCTTATAGCTTTTAAGCGAGATT
>CAUWEE010000083.1:0-5172 GCA_963557095.1 uncultured Helicobacter sp.
AGGGATTGAATGAGTGGCTTAATCTGTGGGATTGATGAGGCGGGTAGGGGCTGTGTAGGTGGGAGTCTTTTTGTCTGTGGAGTGGCTTATGAGGAGAGTCTGATCCCTAGCCTATCTCATCTCAATATCAAAGATAGCAAGAAACTTAATCATAATCAAAGAAAGGAGATCGCCCTTGAGCTTCTCTCAAACAAAAATCTCTCCTATCACCTTGTCAAAAAAGAGGCAAAGGAGATCGATGAGAGGGGCTTAAGTCTCTGCCTAAGAGAGGCTTTGGAAGAGATTATGCACTGTCTTTATGAACGCTGTGAAATCAGTAGATTTATCTATGATGGCAACTCCACTTTCAAAGCTCAAACCCCGCTTTTTGTGCCTCTGCAAACCCTTGTAAAAGGAGATACCCTCATCCATCAAATCTCTTCAGCCTCCATCCTTGCCAAAGAAGCCAAAGATAGGGAATGTGAAGAGATCCACTCCCTCTATCCAGACTATGGCTTCCTCTCTCATAGCGGATACTGCACCGCTTCACACAAAGCCAAAATCCAAGAACTTGGCTACACCCCCTTCCACCGCAAAAGCTTCAACCTCTAAAACTTCCACACTCCCCCTATGCTTCCTACAAGCATTGTTTGATTTTTGCTTTGTCCATTTGCATCTTTGTTGCCTATGATGCTTTGCTTGACTCCTAGACTTAGGTTGAGATTCCAAGAAGAGCTTAGAGAGATCTCTCCTCCGAGCAAGACTTGAGCATAGGTTTTAAAAGATTGATCAAGATTGAGTGTTTGGGTAGCAAGATTGGATAGAGAAAACTTTAATTCTTTTTGTGTATTTAAAAATGTTTGTTCAATACTTGGGATGATATAGAAAAAGCTATTTGCAGAGAAATACTTTTTGAATTCTAATCCTAGACTTGCACCAAGAGTAAAGTTGCTTTGGGCATTAAATTTGGCTGGAATATCTCCTTTTTCTTGATAGCTTGGAGTATAAGCAAAACTAGCATTCACTCCAAGATAAGGCTTAGTTTCAAAGCTTCCACTTACAATGTTGTATCCATAGCTTAAAGATGCTTGAGTGAAGGAATTTAATAGATTTGAATCTGTTTTTGATTCTAGAGCTTGAGTTGTTTTTGCAAAAGTGCTTGAGGCAAAAAGACTTCTAAGAGTGAAATCAATTTGATTGGAAGAAAAATCACTCCTTAGATAAAGTCCTGCTTCAAGTGAATGAGTGTTTGCTTGAAGAGAGAAGTCTTTGGAATCTAAATAAGCATAAGAAAGATAAGCTCCTAGGATTGTGTGATCAAAGAGTTTGTCATAGCCTAGATTAAATCCAAAGTTTCCTCCCACTGCACTTGCATTGAGTGTAGCTCCTCCTAGGAGATTAAACCATAGATTATCTTGAATGGATGGCTTGGGAGAGGAAGCTTGAGATGAACTAGAATCTTGATCACTTGTTTGAGTGGAGACTTGGGGACTAGAGACTTCAGAGTTTAGAGTAGAGGCTCTATCTGCAAAAGAATAGCTTGAGAGTCTTTGAGCAACAGAAAGTCTAGCTCCTAGATTGTTTTGAATCTCGTAGAAAATAGCACCAACTTGAGAAGAAGAAAGGAGATTGTTTTTTACTTCATCAAGGAGAGTGATAGGAGTGTTATTGAAAGGTTGAGAAAGCGTATTGACAAAATTCACTGCCAAGAGATCATTCTTGGAGTTTTTAATATTTTCAGCTAGAGCATTGTTGAGTCCGCTTTGGATAAGAGCGAGTTTGGCATCAATGCTATCAAAGCCAGAGGTGCTAATAGAAGAGACTCCTGAGGCTTGGGAGACAGCGGGAGAGGAGGCTTCTTGCTTGAGAGCAGAGAAAAGATGAGAAGAGGAATCTTGGGAATAGGTAGAAAGGGTGATAAGATCTCTTGTGTCAGGATTGATTCCTTGTTTTTTGAGGTAGTCGGAGAGGGCTTGGGTAACTGCTTGATCTTTATCGGGATTATTTTTATAAAACCGATAATAATTCAACGCAAGTTGATTTTTACCATCATTGATCAGCTTGACAATATTCTCTTTTTTAGCATTTTCATTGAGCTTGGGTGCGATATAGATCTCAGAACCTAATTTTTCCACAGAATACGCATATATTTCACTCTTAATTTGAAGAGCCCAACCATAGTCCTTGTGATCTGGAGCAATATCTACAAAATCTTGAAGCATCAAGGCCAACATCCCTGTCACGCTCTGCGTCCCCTCTAGTTTGATATTTCCACTCGCACTCAAAAGCTTCCAAGGTTTGATCGTTCCGCTTTGAGGGATAAAAGTCAAAATCTTTGCATCTTTAAAATGCACATTTCCATTGACACGAAAATCTGGAGTCTTTCCTTCCCCCATACTCGCAACACCCACTCCCCCTCCAAGCACACTCAGATCTCCATCAAGAGCAAAGCTATAGTCTCCTTTTTGACTCATAACAGTAAAGATCCCATCTGTATGCACAAAAGTGTGAGCTTGGATTTTGATCTTTGAGGCTTTGCCATCCGAATCATTCATGGCAAAAAATTGGACTGGTGCATTTTCTGTGCTATCTCCTCCACTCATAAAAGAAAAAAGATCTTTGTGCTTATATTTCCCACTGCCAATATGCAACTCCTTAGCAATGATTGTTATATCACTGCCTCCACCTTCTCCAAAAGCAGGGGATTTCTTTGCTCCCGAATCGATCTTTGCTTTTGGATCTATGGATTCTAAGACAATTTTTGAGGTGGGGGTATTGATGGAAATATGCTTTGGAGTTTTCCAAGAATCGCCACTTCCATTCATCTCCACCCCATCAAGTCCTTGATACCAATGATAGCCATTCTTTGCATTATCAATATGCGTTCTAAACACGATTGTGGAATCTTTGGGGATTGGGGTCTTTCCTAAAGTATTTTCTTCGCTCACACTAAAAGTCAGGTTTGAGGAATCAAACTTTGCATAGCTATTTCCCGAGTTTGTAAAGCTTGGTGACATATCATCATTAGGTTTAGCCGCAAAAATAATTACATTAGAAGGAATCACAAATTCATCAGGATTTGCGGGGGTTGCTTGCGTGGGTGTTCCTGCACTCAAAAGCACTTGAGAGAGGGCGATTGCTAAGGTTGTAAGTTTTATTCTGCCTTTAAAGCCTGTAAGGGGGGGGGGGTAGAGTAGTCATTAAATCTCCTTAAATAAAATCAAAGCCGAAATTTAAGCAAAATGGAAGAGAAAAATCAAGCCTCTCTCCCTAAAGCCTAATTTGACAAAACTTCATCTTCAAAGCCAAGAATCTAAAATAATCCCTATTCCAACACTCAAACACCCTCACATCCCTGACAAATCCCCTCACTTCATCGATAGCTTGAGCGACATCAAGACTTTCAATCCTCTCAAGCAAAATCTGTCTTAGCATCTCTTCTTGCAAAGCCCTCTCCTCCTCATAGTCTCCACTCTCCCTCATTCTTGATTCCAAATGCTCTAAATTGAGCTCAATTCCATTTTTGACATACCACTCAAAGTCAAACCAATCTCTGCCTTTGATTCTATTTTTCCATTTCCGAAAAAGCAGGGCGTGCATTTTCCCTGCATAGAGATTTGGCAAAGTCATCGTCCGCACATTGAAAGCAAAGGGGAGCAAAAGCGTCTTGAACTCCGTTTGAAAGTTGAGCGGGGGACTTGTATCGATTTCAAGCTTGATTTTTAGACTTTTTCCACTTAGAGAGGGTAAGTCTTGGAAATAGAGATTATAGATAGAAGTATTGTTTTTTAAAAAAGCTGACTGGATAGGAGTCTCAATCCTCTTTTGCTTTTTCTGAAGTGAGACTTCCACTCCCAATGCAGAAAACTCGCTCTCAACAAAAGCAAAATAACTCTCCAAATCAAAAGCCTCATTTTTGGATAGAAGGCAAAAATCCAAATCTTCAGAAAACCTCTCCAAACCATACAAAATCCTAAGACTCGTCCCTCCATAAAAGCTTGCTTTTTGGAAAAAGCCCCCGCGATACAATCCAAGCAAAACAATTTCTTGAAAAATTTCCTTAAAGGCATTGATCAAATCATTCTCACTTTGGATTTGATACCTTTTTAGCATTTGTTCAATCACTGCTGAACTCTTCTATAAGTTTTTTTAAAATCTTGATTTTTTTGGATTTACTTTTTTGGAAAAACTCTTCAAACACTTCCACCCTCATCAAAGAGAGTGCATCCAAATCCATCCTCAAATCCTCTTCCAGAAACACAAGCATTGCCTCTCTGCTTCTAAGCTCTGCTCCCCTCGTCAAAAACACCTTATCACAAAGGGCTTTTTCCTTTGAGGCGATGAGGAAATTCCCCCAAGAGCAGGGATGGATCTCTAAGGCAAGATTGAATAAGGCTTTGGGGATTTGCTGATATGCAAACAAGCCATAAGGCGTTTGGAAGCTTTTGGATCTTTTTGTTGTCACAGAGCTCACCCGATGAATAGCTTCAGGAATGAGATCATAAAAATACAAGGCATAATCCAAAGAAACATAAGAAGGACCAAGAAGGACATTGGCGATACTTTCTTTTGAGATCATTGAGGTTTGCAGTGGATTATAGACATAATAGCCCCTTTTGAGAGCAGTGAGGATACCCTCTTCTTTTAGTCCTATGATTTTGGCATTGGGATTTTGATAGCCAAGATCCTCAAGAATCTTCACCAAGACAGAGTGTTCGACAATCCTTGATGGAAAAAGGCTAAGTTTTTGTTCAATTTCTCTCATTCTATGCTCTTTTTGCATAGATAATACAATAATAAAAGATTATTTATGCAAGGATGGCATTGCTTACCGCAGTAATTTACATTTGATAGAAAATCAAAAACTTAAAATCTATAAAACAACTAAGATTTTACATTTTAAGACATTCTCACAAAACTCAATCCACGCATCACAAAATCGTGGGTATCTCCATCGAGAGGATCATCAAAATCATCAAAGAGTTGAAAACCTTGTTTTTGGAAAAAATCAATCACAGCTTGTTTAGAAAAAACACTCCAAGGATTTGCTCCATATCCAAGAGACTTTGGAATCTTCTGCACCTTAAAAAACATTGTTTCATCTCTAGAAAAAGCCGTTCGATCCAAAATCACAGAATCAAAAGGAAGGCGTTTTAAGACTTTCTCAAGCAATGCAAATGGATGATCTAAATA
>CAUWEE010000084.1:0-5168 GCA_963557095.1 uncultured Helicobacter sp.
ATAGAATTCGCTCTTTCAAACAGCTTTTGACTTTAATCTTAGCTATCTAAGAGGAGATGAGAAGTTTGAAAATTTGCGGGAGTGGCGAAATTGGCAGACGCACCAGACTTAGGATCTGGCGCCGCAAGGCGTGGAGGTTCAAGTCCTCTCTTCCGCACCACTTAATCTTCTTAAAATTGACAATCCCCAATCCTTGATTTCATTTGATATTTTGCCATTCTAAATTCCCTTGATTTTTCGGGCTTGTTTCCGTAAAAGATTGCAAAATGTGCTAAATTGAGGCTTTTAAATCATTCAGATAAAGATAAGGAGAAAAAATGGAATATGTTGGAAGTATGATTGAAAAATGTAAAGAAAAATTCCCCTATCAAGTTTATTTTTTGCAGGCTTTAAGAGAGATTTTGGAATCTCTTAAAAAAGAAATTGAGCGAAATCCTATTTATGAGAAATATGCCATTTTGGAGCGTTTGGTGATCCCAGAGAGAACGATTGCCTTTAGAGTCCCTTGGATTGATGATGCAGGAAAAATTCAAGTCAATCAAGGCTATAGAGTTGAATTTAACTCTGCACTTGGACCCTACAAAGGAGGCTTGCGTTTCCATCCAAGCGTGAATGAAGATACGATTAAATTTTTGGGCTTTGAGCAGATCCTTAAAAACTCTCTGACGACTTTGAATATGGGAGGTGGAAAAGGAGGCAGCGACTTTGATCCTAAGGGAAAAAGTGAGAATGAGGTGTTGCGTTTTTGTCAATCCTTTATGACTGAACTTTATCGTCATATTGGAGAGCGCACAGATGTTCCTGCAGGAGATATTGGAGTAGGTGCAAGAGAGATAGGCTATCTCTTTGGACAATACAAGAGACTAACAAATCGCTTTGATGGTGTGCTTACAGGAAAAGGGCTTAAGTGGGGAGGATCTCTTGTGCGCAAAGAAGCCACAGGCTATGGAAATGTTTATTTTGCTCAAGCGATGCTTGAAAAAGAAGGGCAAAGCTTGGAGGGCAAAATTTGCAGTGTTTCAGCAGTGGAAATGTAGCAATTTATACGATTGAAAAGCTCTATGCGCTTGGAGCAAAGCCTGTAACGGCAAGTGATTCTAGGGGAATGATTTATGACAAGGAGGGGATTGATTTGGCACTGCTTAAAGAGATCAAAGAAGTAAGACGCGAGAGCTTGGAATCTTATGCCAAAGAAAAATCAAGCGCTGTTTATACTCCTCTTGCTAAATATCCAAAAGGCACAAATGCAGTTTGGAGCATTCCTTGTTTTGCAGCCTTTCCAAGTGCAACTCAAAATGAACTCAATCTCCTTGATGCACAAAACCTACTCAAAAATGGTTGTCAGTGTGTGAGTGAAGGGGCGAATATGCCTTGCACTCTTGAAGCAACTGAACTTTTTGTGGAAGCAAAAATTTCCTATGGTCCTGCAAAGGCGGCTAATGCTGGAGGAGTAGCGACAAGTGGGCTTGAAATGGCTCAAAATGCAAGTATGAGCAATTGGAGCTTTGAAGAAGTTGATCAAAAGCTTCTAGGCATTATGCGTGGGATCTTTGCCCATACGCTTGAAGTTGCCAAAGAGTTTGGTGAAGAGAAAAATCTTGTTTTGGGCGCAAATGTTGCAGGTTTTAGAAAGGTTGCAATGGCAATGATTGAGCAAGGAGCGGTTTAAATCTCACTCAAACCAAGCAAGGATCAGTAAGAAAGAATCAAAGCAAGAACAAAAAGGGGTGGAGATGAAAATGGGACAAAAAGGGGAGGGGGATAAACAAGGAAAAGGGGTAGGCACAAGCTCCTCTAAATATTTGAGCAGGCATTCTTTTGACTTTGTGGCGATTTGATTATAATTTCTCCAATCAAATATCCAAATTTAGGAACTTACTTTTATGAAAACGATACTTTTGACTAATGATGATGGATTCTTTTCTCTTGGCTTGCTTGCTCTTAGAGAGGCATTGAGGGATTTAGCAAGGGTAGTGATCATCGCTCCTGCTTGTGAGAAGTCAGCCTGTGGGCATGGACTAACGCTTAATAAACCCCTCAAGCTTATTGAGATTGACAAGGATTATTACAAGCTAGATAATGGCACTCCAAGCGATTGTGTCTATCTTGGCTTGCACTCTCTCTTTGCTGATAAAAAGCCTGATCTTGTCATCTCTGGGGTTAATCTTGGTTCAAATATGGGAGAGGATATTACTTATTCTGGGACGGTAGCTGGGGCAATGGAGGGCGCGATTTATGGTATCCCCTCTATTGCGATTTCTCAAGTTTTGCAAGATCGCGACAAAGGTCGCTCCGATTTTTCCCTAGCCCAAAGTGTGATTAAAGATATTGTGCAAAAAGTTTTTCAAGAAGGCTTCCCTCTTCTTGATCGCAAACTTCTAAATATCAATATCCCTGATCTCAAAGAGCACAAAGGCTACCAAATCACTCAAACAGGTTATCGTCTCTATGGCAATGCTGCTCAAAAAAACAAAAACCCTCGCGGACAAGAGTATTTTTGGTTGGGTTTGCATCCGCTTAAGTGGAAAAATCGAGCCAATGCCTTGAGGATTTCAGATTTTGAAGCTATACAAAAAGGCTATGTGTCCATCACTCCTATCACTCTTGATTTAACAAGTTATGATGACTTAAATACGCTTCAAGGATGGATTTGATGACTGATCGCTACACTCGCTCTAGGATTATTTTTGGCTCTCATTTTGAGAGAATGCAAGAGACAAAAGTTCTTGTCTTTGGCGTTGGAGGGGTAGGGGGCTATGCTATTGATGCACTTTATCGCAGTGGAGTGACAAATCTCACGATTGTGGATAAAGATGTTTTTGATGTGACTAATCAAAACCGCCAAATTGGCTCTGAATCTGTGGGTGAAGTCAAGGTTGAGGTTCTCTCCAAGCTTTATGCAGGGATCACAGCAATTCATGCAGAGGTAAATGCAGATTTTTTGCAGGGCTTAGATTTTGATGCTTTTGATTATATTGTTGATGCTATTGATGATATCCCCTCCAAGATTTTGCTTGCAAAAAAGGCGGAGGGTAGGAGGTTTGGGAGCTATATTAGCTCCACAGGAAGTGCTAAGAAGCTCAATCCTTTATTGATTAAGGTCTCAAGCATTTGGAAAAGCTATGGGGATAAGTTTGCAAGGAAGTTTAGAGAGAATCTCAAAAAGCAAGGCTTTAGAGGGAATTTTAAAGTAATATTTTCCGATGAAGTTCCGCATTGCAAGGCTTTGGGAAGTTGCAATGTTGTTACAGGAAGCTTTGGGCTACAAATCGCAAGTGAAATTTTGCGTGATATTCAAACAGAAGGAGCAAAAAATGGCTTATGAAGAAGATGAATTAAATGAAGAATTATTTGATGATGAGATGATCGATGAAGAGGATTATGAAGGTGGTGGGTATTATCAAGGTTATGATGATGATGACTATGAGAATCCTGATAGTGAGTATGAGGAGGATTAATGAAAATCCTTCCTATCGCGCTCATTCAGCAAGCTTTTAAGGGGGATAAGGATAAGACTCTTAGGGCTTCAAAAGAAGCGATTTTTGAAGCTTCAAAAAAGGGGGCAAAGCTTGTTTTACTTCAAGAATTGCATACGCAAGAGTATTTTTGCCAAAGTGAAAATGTCGATTTTTTTGATTATGCTCTAAGTTTTGAAGAAGATGTGAAATTTTTCTCCTCTGTTGCCAAAGAAGCTCAAGTTGTGCTTGTCACCTCACTTTTTGAGAAGCGCTGTGCAGGAATGTATCACAATAGCGCCCTTGTCTTTGAAAGTGATGGGAGTATTGCGGGGAAGTATCGCAAAATGCATATTCCTGATGATCCTGGATTTTATGAGAAGTTTTATTTCACACCAGGGGATTTGGGCTTTGAGCCGATTCAGACGAGTGTAGGAAAGATCGGTGTGATGATTTGCTGGGATCAGTGGTATCCAGAGGCGGCAAGGATTATGGCACTCAAGGGAGCAGAGCTGCTCATCTATCCTACAGCCATTGGCTGGTTTGAGAGCGATGAGCTCGAGGAGAAAACGCGACAAAGAGAGGCGTGGATTGCAGTGCAGAGGGGACATGCAGTGGCCAATGGACTGCCTACTATTGCTATCAATCGCGTAGGATTTGAAGCAGATAAAAGTGGAGTGTTGGAGGGGATTAGATTTTGGGGATCAAGCTTTGTTTTTGGTGCGCAGGGCGAAGAGCTTGCAATGGGGAGTATTGATAAAGAAGAGATTATTTGTTTGGAGCTTGATCTTGGACGCAGTGAAGAAGTGCGTCGTATTTGGCCATTTTTGCGTGATAGACGGATTGAATCTTATGGAGATATTTTGAAGCGCTATTGTGATTAGCAGGCTGAATTTGTCTAAAATTTGCCAAAAAGCTTTTGTTGAGATCAAGCCTTTATGAGCTCAGATCCAAAAGCGGAACTGTTTTTGTTTGTAGTGTTTCAAAATTGTGTTCTAGGAACGATAAATGAAAAAAATTGGCGTTTTTGGTGGAGGCTCTTGGGGAAGGGCTTTGGCGTTCTCTCTTTCTTTCAAAAATGAGGTGTTTTTATGCTCAAGGCGGACTCTTGAACTCCCAAAAGGACAGAATAAACTCTCTCAAGTCTCCCTCCAAGAAGCGCTAGATTGTGATTATTATGTGATTGCTATTGCTTCTTTTGCCCTTAGGGAGTGGCTAGAGGATGTTTTTGTCCCTGCGCTTTCAAATAAGGTAGAGCCTAAGATTCTCTGTGCAAGTAAGGGAATCGAGGAAGAAAGCGGAGCCTTTGTAAGTGATATTTTTCAGCACTTTTTTCCCTCCCTATCCTTATGTTTTCTCTCTGGTCCTAGCTTTGCATCAGAGATTATGCAAGAGCTACCTTGCGCTCTAGTGATTAACTCCTTGAATATTCCCCTAGCAAGGGAGTTTAGAGAGCTTATGCCAAACTTTATCAAAACCTATGTCAGTCCTGATATTGTTGGGGGGGAGATTGCAGGGGCTTATAACAAGGTGAGTGCCATTGCTGGGGGGATTAGCGATGGATTAAACTTGGGGAACAATGCCAAATCCTCTCTTCTTGCAAGAGGGCTGGTAGAGATGTGTCGCTTTGGGGAGCATTTTGGGGCGAAGATGGAGACATTCTTGGGGCTTAGTGGAGCAGGGGATTTATTTTTGACTTCAAGCTCCACGCTC
>CAUWEE010000085.1:0-5093 GCA_963557095.1 uncultured Helicobacter sp.
CGAGCAGTGCTTAAAAGTAAAGAAGAAATTAGCAATGCTAGCACAGCTCAAGAAGTTCAAGCCTGCATTGCTCAATCCTTAGACACTGCTTTATTTGGCGATGTAGATTTGCTCATTCGCACAGGGAGAGAGCAGAGGCTATCTAATTTTTTGCTTTGGCAATGCTCTTATGCGGAGTTGTTTTTCACGCCCACACTTTGGCCAGATTTTAATTCGGAGGAGCTTGAGCGTATTACCAAAGACTTTTATTTGAGATCCAGACGCTTTGGGGGTTTGTGAGGCTGGATTTCAATTTGGTAATCACAACGCTCCACTGTGCTTAGGCGGTGAGCAATGACCAATAGAGTTTTATCTTTGCTAAGTTCGTAGATCTCATCCATAATCTTTGCTTCTGTTTCATTGTCCAAAGCACTTGTGGCCTCATCAAGCACTAAAATTTCAGGATTATCATAGATAGCTCGCGCGATTCCAATGCGTTGCTTTTGTCCTCCACTAAGTTTAAGCCCACCATCGCCAACTTTTGTTGCGATACCTTTATGTTCAAGTAAGAAGTCATAAATCTTTGCAATTTTGCAGGCTTGTATAATGCGTTGTCTGTCATATTTTGAGCCAAAAGCGATATTTTCCCCAGCAGTGCCATCAAAGAGATAAATATTTTGGGGGATATAGCCAAATTTTTTTCTCCATGACTTGATGTTTTTGGGGCTAAGTTTTTCTCCATCAATGAGGATTTCTCCAGAGCTTGGTGTATAAAAGCCTGAAATGATATCAACAATCGTGCTTTTGCCTACTCCACTTGGACCGACAAAGGCAAGCTTTTCTCCTTTTTTGATGTTGAGATTGAAATCGGAGATGATTTTTTTGCCTTTAAGATAGCCAAAGGAGATGTTTTTGAGCTGGATTTCAGAAGTGAAATTAACCTCCTCATCTCCCTCTTGGATTGGGGTATTTTTGAGTTCATCATAGACAAGTTCAAGAGCTTTGCTATTGAGTTTCATGGAGTTAATATTGTCAATGATTTTATTGACAGCGGGTAGGACTTTGTAGAGAGCAAGAGTATACATTGAGATAATAGGGAGCACAGCGCTTGCATCTTCATAGCGATAAAGCACATAGGCTACAGAACCAATAAGTGTGCAAAAGCCAATTGTCTCAAGGAGATTGCGAGGCATACTCATAAGAGTTTGTGAGCTGATTTCAACTTTTGCGCGATTTAGTCCTTGATTTAAAAAAGCTTCCTTTAGTTCGTGATGAGAGTCTTTGATTTTGATGATTTTGTAATTACCAAAAGTTTTGGAAAGCAGACCAAAGAATCCTCCTTCTATCCTAAGTCTTTCCTCTCCTCTTTTGTGTAGGATTTTCCCAATAGTTGTTAGGATGAGAAAGGTTTTGAGCGAGAGAAAGACTGTAAGCACAAGTGTCATTTTCCAGCTAATAGCAATAAGAACACTATAAAGAAAGATAATGGTAAAAAACTCAGAATATAAAAACAAGAAGGATCGAACATAATTGGCTGCATTTGAAGTATCCGAGAGGATATTGCGTCTAAGAGTGTCGGCATTGCGATTGACGAATTCGGCGTAATTTAGTCTTAGAAGTTTTTCAAATAAGCGGGAGGCAAGATCATGATATTTGCGAAAGGCAAAGAGATTGATCATATAGCCATAAAAGATATTGTAAAGCGATCTGAAGATATAAAAACCAATGAGAGCGGCACTGAAGATAAACATAAACTTCTGTGTGCTTGAAAAACCAAAAAAGTGATAGATGGCTGATCCATATCGATTCTCTAGAAGAAGTGAAGGGTTGGATGCAAAAGAGATAAATGGCCAAATAAGACCGATACCCATCGTCTCAATTATGGAGAGAAAGCCTGTCATAAAGAACAAAACAACAAGACTAATTTTATCTCTACGCGTAGTTAGGAAGCGTAGTTTTTGAAAATCACTCACACTTTTTTTCTTGTTTTGCTCTTTTTTGGATTTTTTGCCTTTGATCTCTATTTTTTTAAATCTTGTCCAGATACTTTGTTTTTCTTTTGTTTGTTGTTTCATCTTGACCTCACTTTAAAACTTCAAAGAGTTCCCCATTTTGCTCTTCATAAAGGCTGTTGTCATAGCTATCTTTGGCCAATCCATCTTTAAAGCATAAGCGCTTGCCTGCCTTATCAACCCAGCCAATCTGTCTTGCGGGATTGCCCACTACAAGAGCATAGGATTTTACATTCTTAGTCACAACGCTCCCTGCACCAACAAAGGCATATTTTCCAATCTCTACACCACAGATGATGGTGCTATTTGCTCCAATAGAGCAACCTTCTTTTAAGGTTGTTGTTTTGAATTCGTTTTTGCGATTGATAAAGCTCCTAGGATTGAGAACATTAGTAAAAACAACACTGGGTCCAATAAAAACATAGTCCTCACACAAAACACCCTCATAGAGACTGACATTGTTTTGGATTTTTACTCCTTTGCCTATTTTAATCTTTGGCCCAATGCTGCAATTTTGTCCAATCACACAATCTTCTCCAATGATGCAATGGGGTAAGATATGGCAAAAATGCCAAATCTTGCTTCCCTTTCCAATCTGACAATCTTGTTCGATGATGGAGCTTGGATGGATAAAAGGCATTATTGCTTCTTTAAAAATGGATGCAAACAATCCCCATTTTTGACTTGCATAGTTCGAATCTTATAGGCTAAGTCAATAGAGGCTTGCGCCTCAATGGCTGTAAATCCTTGATGATTAAGGATTGCTTGATAGCTTTGGGTATGCAAATCTGTAAAGCCATCGCTAAACTCAAATTCTTCTTCATCAATTCTTAAAGAGCGGAAGGTAGGCCTATCTTCTGCCTCTTTGGGCAGGGTTTGAGCATCAACACTTAAAAACCATCTGACTTGAGCATGTTTTAGCTTCAAAAAACCAGCCTTTGTTTTTGGGCTTGAAAAGTGTAGCTCTGCCTCATCACAGGGGCCAAAAATCCAGAGCAGCATATCAAAAAAGTGGATTCCAATATTGCTTGCAATTCCGCCACTTTTGTTCTCATCACCTTTCCAGCTAATAAAATACCACTGCCCTCGGCTTGTAATATAGCTTAGATCAAGTTGATAAATCTTTGAGGGATTGGCCTTGATTTCTTCTTGCACTTTTTCTTTTAGGGCGATGATCTTGGGATGCAGCCGAAGCTGCAGAATAGTAAAGATTTGGCGTTCATATTCTCTCTCAAGTTCTAAAAGTGCCTCAAGATTCCAAGGGCTAAGCACAAGGGGTTTCTCACAGATTGCATCTGCTCCATTGCGTAGGGCTAGGCGAATGTGCGCGTCATGGAGGTAGTTTGGGGAGCAAATACTTAGATAGTCAATCCCTCTTTTCTCTCTCCTTAGTTTTTCAATATGGCGATCAAAGCGTTCAAACTCTGTAAAAAAATGAGTTTGGGGGAAATAGCTATCCAGCACCCCTACGCTGTCGTGAATATCTAGGGCACAAACGACTTCAGCACCACATTCCTTGATTGCCCTTAGATGTCTTGGAGCAACAAAACCTCCAACTCCTGTGATTGCAAATTGTTTCTTCTCTTGTATTGTTTTATCTCTTGGGCTTTGCATTTTTATCTCCCTTGTATGGTTGAACTAGAAATCGATAAAAGCTTGCAAATCTTGAATCTGAGAAGCTTTTTGGAGATTGTAATGTAGTTGCATAAGCAAGATTTCCAAATCTTTAGGTTCTTTTTATTTCTCATTTTCAAACCACAGCTTCAATCAATATTTTTATACACCTTTTCATATACTCCTCTAATTCCCTCTTCCAATTTGATACTTGGCTCCCAGCCTAGGGCTTTGAGTTTGGAGATATCAAGGAGCTTTTGTGCCGTGCCATCGGGTTTGCTAGTATCAAAGCAAATTTCACCTTCAAAGCCCACGATTTCACGCACAAGTCTAGCAAGCTCCGCAATAGAAATATCTTCCCCGCAACCAATATTGAGATGCGTGTTTCTAATCTCTTGTTTGTCCTTGATGAGATCAGAAAAATGAAGAGATTGCATCACAAAGACACAGGCTCTTGCCATATCTTGAGAGTGCAAAAACTCTCTTCTAGCTTTCCCGCTGCCCCAGATTTCCACTCTATCAGCATAGATTCCATATTTTGAGAGTTCGCTTGGATTTCCAAAATCTTTCCAAATCGCCTCCTCTTGATCTTGAGAGAGAAGTTTGGCAAGGTGGAATTTTCTTAGAAGTGCAGGGAGGACATGGGAATTTTTGAGATCGAAATTATCATTCTCACCATAGAGGTTTGTGGGCATTACAGAGAGGAAATTTGTGCCATATTGCAGATTGAAGCTCTCACATAGTTTGAGTCCTGCGATTTTGGCGATAGCATAAGGTTCATTGGTGTATTCTAATTCACTTGTGAGTAAAACCTTCTCACTCATAGGTTGAGGAGCATTTTTGGGGTAGATACAGCTTGAGCCTAGGAAGAGAAGCTTTTTGACTTGGTGCTTGTGGGCGTGGAAAAGGACATTGTTTTGAATCATTAGATTTTGGTAGATGAAGTCGGCTCTGTAAGTATTGTTGGCCAAGATCCCTCCGACTTTGGCAGCACAAAGGAAGACAAATTCGGGCTTGTGAGTGGCAAAAAACTCTCCCACACTTTGAAAATCACAGAGATCTAGACTCTCTCGACCTGCGGTCAAAAGATTGTGATAGCCTTGAGCTTGGAGCTCTTGTAAGATAGCTGAGCCTACAAGCCCACGATGCCCTGCGATGAAGATTTTAGAATCTTTGTGCATTATTTTCTCACTTTCTGTTTAAAACATTTTTAAGATATCGGATTGGATGTGCCAAATTTTTCATATACAAAAGTTTCCTTTGCCTATTTTGATAAGCCTTGCGGGTATTGGATGGAACCACTTGTCTAGGATTTGCAAAAATGCCTTCAAAAAAACTCTCAAGCTTATTTTCGTAATATTGTTGAATATCATTTTGCAAAAATGCTGGCTCCTGTAAAATTTCCAAGTAAAGTCTATCATCATTCTTGATCTCGCGAATATATTCGAGCGCTTCCTGTATATTTGCACAAGTGGAGAGATTGATATA
>CAUWEE010000086.1:0-5073 GCA_963557095.1 uncultured Helicobacter sp.
AAGAGGAAAGAAATAATATGCCCAAAAATTCCCATTTGAGAAAATGCAAGAGGCAAGGAAACAAAAAGCAATCCTGGGCCAGCACTTGCTTCACCATTAAATTGGAAAATAAAAGTAAAAATCATTAGTCCAGCAATAATAGATACAAAGATTCCAGAAAGCACAACCCAAATTGAGCTTGAGAGAAGGTTTTCATTATCATCTGCATAAGATCCATAGATAAGGATTGTTCCAAGTCCCAAAGAGAGGGCAAAAAACACTTGGCCTAAAGCGCTTAAAATAACATCCCCTGTGATTTTTTCAGGCTGAAAGCTAAACATAAAGTTCCAAGCTTCTTTGAATGAATCAAGAGAGATTGCATAAAAAAGCAGACCAATAAAAATAATAAAGAGCAGAGGCATAAGAATAAGATTGAGTTTCTCAATCCCCTCTTTGACGCCTTTTGCCACGATGTAAGCTGTGAGGATCATACAGGCTAAAAGCCCTGCAATTTGGGTAGGAATTGAGCCTGTTGCAAGTGATTCAAAGGAATTTTGCGCATCTTGTAAATTTTGAGGCAAATTAAAACTTCCAATAAAAAGATAGTAAAGCACCCAGCCTAAGACTACAGCATAAAAGGTCATAACCATAGGTCCGCCAATTGTCATAATCCCAATAAATTTCCAGGTACTTTTGTGATTGGGTTCGAGCTTGACAAAACTATCAACAGGATTTGATTTGGCTTTGTTGCCAATAAGCATCTCAGCAATTAGCATAGATACTCCAATTGAAATTGCCAAGAAGAGATAAAAAAGCACAAAAGCTCCCCCTCCATTTTGTCCTGCCATATAGGGGAATTTCCAAATATGTCCAAGACCAATCGAGCTTCCTAAAGTTGCTAAGATAAAGCCTAACTTGCTAAAATTGTTCATCTTGTTCCTTTTTTTGAAAATTCTTTAAACACGCTGTATCTCTACAGGGTGAAAAAGGACAAGATTGTATCTTAAAAAATATATAAAGCACAAAATTTTTAAGAATCAATGTGATTTTTGAAAAAATGGAGGTCTTAATTTGAAGATTCGAATCTATTATGAAGATACAGATTGTGGGGGCATTGTTTATCATGCCAATTATTTTAAGTTTTGTGAGAGGGCAAGGAGTGAGATTTTTTTCTCTCAAGAAAAAATGCCTTGCATTAAAGATTTGGCCTTTGTGGTCAAAAATATTCATGCCACCTTTCATAAGAGTGCAAGACTAGGCGATTTGATTGAAGTCAAAACACAAATTAAAGAGCTCAAAAAAGTTGTTTTGACTTTGATTCAAGAAGTTTATAAAGGAGAAGAAAAACTTTTTGAGATGGAAGTGAGGATTGGATTTGTAGATACAAATTTGGGAAAGCCTGTTGTGATTAGCCCAGAAATTATGGAGATACTATGCAAACTTTAGAGGGAAAACCTAAGATTGATTATCCTACGATGTGGGAGTATCGAGTGATTGGTAGAGATAGAGAGAAGATTAAAGAAGTGATTGGAGAAATTTTTGTGAAAAATTATGAGCTTATAGAGGGACAAAGCTCAAGTGGAGGAAAGTTCGTCTCATTGATTGTGCGTGCTATGGTAGAAAATCAAGAGCAAAGAGATCGCTTTTTTGCACTCTTGAAACAGAATCCTGAAGTAAATATGGTGCTTTGATGAAGCTTGGCAAGATTGACTATCTCAATCTTTTACCCTTTGATGTTTTTTTGAAGAAATCATCGCTTTCTTCACAGACTAAAGCGATGATTGCCTATAAGAAGTCCTATCCAGCAAAACTTAATCGCGATTTTTTATTTTTAAGAATTGATATGGGATTTTTGTCTTCCATTATGGCCTATGGCAAGCCCAAGCTTGGTTTGGATGTGGGAATTATAGCTAGAGGAGAGGTTTGGAGTGTTTTGGCTCTTCCTAAGGCATCAAAGGGGGATTATCAATCTGCTTCTTCTAATGCTTTGATTCAAGTGCTTGGAATAGAAGGGGAAGTTTTGATTGGAGATCGTGCATTGGTGTATAAGCTCCAGGGGGGAGACTGTGTGGATTTGGGGGAGCAGTGGTGGCAAAAGAAAAAGCTCCCTTTTGTTTTTGGCTTGTTTTGCGCAAATTTTCATCGACAAAAGGCAAAAAAATTGGCACAAGACTTTGTGGCAAGACCAATAAAAATCCCCTATTATCTTTTAAAGAACGCAAGTTCTCGGACAAAAATTGATGCTAAAGACATTTTGCAATATTTGCAGAGAATTAGCTACAGTATTGGACATAAGGAAAAAATGGGGCTTAAGCAGTTTTATCGTGAGTTATTGTTTTTGGGGATCAAAAAACCCAAGCGTTTTTGATAGATATTGAGAAAAGGAGAAATTATGCGAGCAGTTTTGGATCATTTTAGGGTTTTAAGTCAGATTCCCCATTGTAGTTTTGAAACGGAGCAGATGAGAGACTTTTTGCTTGCATTTGCAAAGCAATGTGGAGCAAAGGTTGAAGTCGATGAGTTAGGCAATATCTATGCCTGCAAGGGAGAGCCCAAGCTTTGCTTGCAAAGTCATTATGATATGGTTTGTATGGGGCAGGCACCTAGACTTGAGCTTTTTGAAGAGGAGGGCTATTTGAAGGCAAAGGATTCAAGTCTTGGGGCTGATAATGGGATGGGCTGTGCGATTATGATGGAGGCACTGCAGCACTTTTCTCATCTTGAATGCTTATGGACAAATGATGAAGAAGTTGGGCTTGTGGGGGCAAATGGCTTAAAACATCGCTTAAAGTCCAAGAAACTTTTAAATCTTGATCATGAATGTGATTCTGAAGTAACTATTGGCTGTGCTGGAGGGGTGGATATTTTTGCACGAATGGATTATGAGCTAGAAGAAAAAGAGGCAGAGCTTTATGAGGTGGAGGTGTTTGGATTTAAGGGCGGCCATTCTGGGGTAGATATTTTGCATAACTCTAGTAATGCAATTAAAACTCTTGCTGCTTTTCTTGCTCAAAACGATGCGGAGCTTATTGAGTTTTGTGGTGGAGAGAGGATTAACTCCATCCCCAAATATGCTAGGGCAAAGGTGATTTTCCCCCATTCTCCCAAAGAGTCTCCTCAAGTGAGATGGAAACTCATAGGGAGAGAGAGGGTGAAAGTGCTCAAAGATAGCTCTAAATTCTTAGCCTCGCTCAATGCTTTTGCACATGGACTAAGGAGCTTTAATCCAATCTTGCAAATTGCGCAAACAAGCATCAATCTAGCCCTTGCAAGACTCGAAGAGGGGCAAATCAAGATTGATTTATTTGCTCGCTCCAATGATGAAAAGGAGCTTAGGCAGATTGGCTTTGAGACAGAGGCATTTTTTACCTCATTTGGGTATGAGGTGAGTTTCGCGAAGTTTTATCTACCTTGGGAGCCAAAAGAAAATGCTTTTTCTCAAGAAGTATTAAAGGTGATGAAAGCTCACAATCCAAAGGCAAGGTATTATGCAATTCATGCAGGGCTTGAATGCGGGGTTATTGGAGCTAAGCAAAAAGAACTTGAGTGCTGCTCTATTGGTCCAAATATCTACAATCCCCACTCTACAGATGAGCGCTGTGAGATCGCTTCTGTTGAGCGGATTGCAAAGGTAGTTTTTGAAGTTGTGGAAAAGAATCAAGCCTAAGGTAGAGGAGAGGGATCTTTTGGTGATCCCATTGCTCTAATGTTTTATTTGCTCATCCAAGAAATATCAAAAGACATATTTATAGCTAAAAACTGCTTTCATAGCACTAAAGCGGTATTCGTATGAAGTGGCAACTTGATATGTCTCATCGACAAAAGCTATATCGCGAGTTTTGCGGAGTTCTACAGGAAGGACAGCATAAGCTTCAAAGCGATGATGATTATCGATGAGCATTGTAAATCCTGCTCTTATAGGAAGACTTACAAGATTAAAGACATCATCTGTTGGTTCTGTTGGATTTGCTGGATTAGTGAAGATTTCAAAAGGTTTCTTGGGTTGATTTTTTTGCCAAGAGATTCCAGTGCCAAGAAAGATCCCAAAAGAAAATTTTTGGGGCTTGACATAGAAATTGACTAAGACATCGGAATTAAATTCAGCAAACAACAAAGAGCTTTGCGTGTTTTGCTCAGAAAGCATATGTTTATAGAAGTAGTGTCCATAGCCTCCAGCAAGTTCCCATCTCCAGCCAATGTAATCTGTGTGGGGGAAGTGCTCTGTGCCTAGTGAAAGGCTGATTATCCCCCCATTTCCCTTTGATTTCCCTTCCCTTTCGACATAATCTTCTAGCTGTGGGGCTGTCCCACTTATATCAATAAGAGCTCCTGCAAATGAGTATGAGGTGTTTGTGCTTAAATACCCTCCAGAGACCCCTACAAAAAATCTCGCCTCCATTGCAGAGATAATAAGAGTCAAAACAAATATAAGTTTTTTCATGAAATCTCCTAAGTGTTGATATTGCAAAATTTTATCTTATTTGTTTGCTCAAGATTAATCTTAGAGCAAAACCTAATTTTTTAATTTCTCTCCGCACTTTGTCTAAGCAGCGTATCAAAAGACATACTTGTAGCTCAATAAGCCACGAATTGACATATCAAGAATCTGAACCTCCTCGATTCCATAAGCTGTCCTAAGTTTGTTTTTTGGTTTTTCTTGTCCTGCTGAAGATTTGGCAAGGATTTCAAAACGATGATGATCGTTGATAAGTGTTGTTAGTCCAAGTCGGAAGATCATATAGATATGATGTCCCTCATCGCTGATTTCATTTTGTGCAGTTCCGATTTTGAAGGGTTTCATTTGTGTAAGCAGAGACCATTCAGCTCCACCTCCAAAAAAGACTCCAAATTCAAATTTTTTGGGATTGACACTGAGATTCCAAATCACATCCCCACCTATTCCAGCATAAAACTTTTCAAAAGCAGTCTTTTCTCCTGTATTGGCATGTTCGTAGAAGTTTTTTCCATAACCTCCAAAGAGAAGACTTCTTGTAATAAGATTGGTTTTTTCAAAATGATGCTCAAAACCCATAATAATTCCAGCTATTCCCCCTTGGCCATAGGTGGATTTTTCAAAGCTCTCACCTTTTTCTG
>CAUWEE010000087.1:0-5008 GCA_963557095.1 uncultured Helicobacter sp.
AAAATCCTCAGAACTAACCCAGATGCTCCCCTACTCTATCGCGTATTTTGTCGCTTTGAAGCAAAGTGGGATAAAGGCTTTGATCCCTTTGCAGAAGAGAAGAAGTTATTATAAGCTTTGCAACTCATCTCTCCAAATATTGAACCACAAAACTACTCTAAGCCTTATGCATCTGATTATACACACTCCCGCTGTAGCGCACTTTCTCAATCGGTGTTTCATCATCTAAGATAGGTGAAATTTCACCAGAGAGTGATCCTCTGGCTCTCTCAAGCTCCTCTTCGCTATAGCTATAGTGCAGATGAGCCTCGATCACAGACTCTAAGGCATTGATTTTCCCCAAAAGCTCCATCTCCTGCTCTACTCCCTCTGCTTCAATACTCACGATCATCACCCCCTGCTCTTCACTCTGCAAATGCACCTCGCAACCATCTAAAGCTTCAATCCCTCTTAAGGCTTGCTCAAAATTCTCTCTCACATAAACAATCGCACTTGAAATATTCATTCTTACTCCTTAAACTCAAATTGCCCTAAATTCAATCGCATTACTTGGGCATCGTGAGACACACAACCCACAGCCATTGCAAGAGAGAATTTCAGGATAAAACATCTCCCTAAACTCAATCTCGCAAGGACAAACATCTTTGCAAGAGTAGCAAATAGACTGATTCCATGCTAGACAAGAGCTAGGATTGATCCTCATTGATACCCTTGTTTTCACACTCTCTTTGTCAAAGCCCAAATGCTCACCATTCTCTTCAAAACACACATCCACACACTCTCCGCAAAATATGCAACCACTGCTACTAAAATCAAGCGTGGGCAAATTATCTGGATTGAGCGAGATGATGTTTTCAGGACAATGCTTAAGGCAAGCTTTGCTCACGCATTTTTTGCAAACCTCTGAGAGTTCAGAGGTTGCATAAGGCATATTTTGCAAAACTCTTGTCAATCGCTTCAAAAGCCCCAATTACTTCACTCCCTCATTGATTACATCAAGAAGATTTGAAGAATTTTTGCTTTTTTGGTTGCGATATTCAGGCTTAAAACTATTACCTACCATAGGTTTGACATCTGCTTGAGGAGCATGGCACTGGGTGCAATTCCATCGACTATCTGCAATTCCATCAGTGACTGCCTTAGAGTTTCTTAAATCATAAAGATGTGATTTTGGCACAGGGGTTGCACCCACATCTTTGGCAACAGCTGGAGCATGACAATCTAGGCAAGAGTTTGTCTCCTGTGTAAAATCTGTCAAGCCCTGCACATCGTGAGGGATCATTGGTGGAGCATTCTCATAGGCTCTTTGTATCACTTGACTCTCCCCTGGAGCCTTGTCTCCGTATTTAAAATCTTGAAGTTTGACTTTTTCTTCTCCCTCAAGTGGAGCTTTTCTCAAACCAATCTCTACATCACTCAAACCCTTAGCTCCAAAAGCAAGAGCCAAACCTAAACTTCCTATAGCTACAATTTTCATCATTTTCATTTTTCTCTCCTAAAAGTAAAATTAAGTGCATCATCTTCACACACTTCTATACATCTTCCACATCGCAGACAAGCCATTGAATCAACACTTCTGCTTTCTTTACCAACCATATCAAGCACTTGTTTTTCAGGACAAATTGCAAGACATTTCATACATTTGCTGCAATGCTTAGCATCGTGCTTCACACGCAAAAGAGCAAATTTTCCAATCAGTGAAAAAGCTGCACCCACAGGGCAGACATATCCACAAAACCCATGCTTTAGCACAAAAAGATCAAAGAAAAAAATCGCCAAGATTCCCAATATCCCAAAACCCATCCCAAAGATAAGTCCTCGGTGCAAAGCCGAAATAGGATTGATGCTCTCAAAGGCAGGGATAGCAAAAAGAACAGAAAGGATAAGCGAGCAAACAAGCACAGCATATTTAAATCCCCTCGGCAAGAATATGCCCTTAAGAGAATTGAGTCCAAGTTTTGACCGCAAATAAGCAGCAAAATCTGTAAGCAAATTTACTGGACAAACATAGGCACAATATGCTCTCCCTACAAAAATCCCATAAAAGAGCACAATAAGCAAAACTCCAAGCCAAACATCAAATGCCAAAATCCCTCCGGCAAGAAAAAGCTGGAGACTAGCAAAAGGATCAGCAAGAGGAATCACTCCAAAAACTTTGGAAAAACTCAAATCTCCGCTCAAAATTGTGCTGACTTGCTCTTTGCTCAAAATACTTCCATCTACTTCAAGACTTGGCGTATTTTGAACAAATATATTTTCTTTGCCTTGATGCTTTCTAAGCTCAAGCAGCGAATAATTTCCCAGCACAAATAAGATCAAGATAGTAATCTGCACCACACGCCTAGTGATTAAAAATGGATTTTTGATGCTCATCTAAAACTCCTCTGTGTTGAGATAATCAAGAGCGTCTCTTCTTGGCGTTGTGTGTTCGATCCTGTCATCCATCCTACTTTCATCTCCACTTTTCCAGCTTCGGATATAGTGCTCCCCTACTTCCCCCAAAACCCTCTCTCTAGGCAAAACCCTAATCGTGGGCTTTTGGGTCACACAAGCTCTCTCACACATCCCACAACCCGTGCAAAAATCTGCATCAACAATTGGCAATAAATTGGCATGTTCATTTGTAAAAGTGCTATGACGATACTCCAAAACGATAGCCTTACCAATCAATGGGCAAGCCCGATAACAGGCATCACACTGAATCCCTCCATAAGCAATACAATGTGTCGTATCTACGACTGCTACGCCCATTTGGGATTTGTTGATATTGATTTTAGACTCCTCATCTCTTAGACGATTGACATCCAAAGCTCCAGTAGGACAAGCCACTGCACAAGGAATATCCTTACACATATAGCAGGGAATCTTGCGCGGTTCAAAGTAGGGAGTCCCCGCCTCAATCCCGCTTCCAAAGGTTGCAAGCTTAAGTGTGAGATAAGGACAAGCCTCCACGCACAAACCACAGCGAATGCAAGAAGCCAAAAAACTCTTATCCGCTCCTGGGGGTCGCAAGACAAAAGAATCTTTTGCCCCAGCAAGATTTACGCTCCACACCATAGCCCCCAAACTCAAAAATCCTGCGCTTCCAGCCCATTTCAAAAGCGTCTGACGCCTTGAAGGATCAAACTTGGACACATTAGGCCTTGTAAATTTTTACAGCAGACTTTTTGAAATCCGTTTGTTTTGAAATTGGACAAGTGGAATCAAGACAGACTTTGTTGATAAGCACATTCTCATCAAACCAAGGCACATAGATAAGTCCTCGTGGAGGCTTATTTCTCCCACGCACATCAATTCTTGCTTTGACCTTGCCTCGGCGACTTTCAATCCAAATCACATCACCCTGAATAAGTCCTCTTGCTTGCGCGTCTTTTGGATTCATATAGCACATAGCTTCTGGCACAGCCTTATAAAGCTCTGGCACACGCATTGTCATTGTTCCGCTATGCCAATGCTCAAGCACTCTACCTGTGCAAAGCCACATTGAATATTCGCTATCTGGCATCTCGCAAGGATCCATATAGGGGCGGAAAAAGATTTTTGCTTTGTTTGCAATGCTTACTTTCTCTGTATCTGGAGCTTTTAGATCTCCTCTAGAGAGCATTCCCTTGTTGCCATAAAAAGCAAACTTTTCACCATTTTTGGCAGCTTTTTGAGCATAAACATCATATTGAGCATTAAATCTCCATTTTGTTTCTCTCCAGCCTAGCTTTTCGCTCTTATCCTCAATCACAGGCCATCTCAAACCTCGCACAGAGTGATAAACCTCAAAGGGTGCCAAATCATGCCCATGTCCGCTTCCAAATTTGCGATACTCTTCCCAAAGATACTTTTGGATAAAAAATCCACAACCTTTATAAACCTTGCCATCTCCACCCTTAACTTTTCTAAAATCCCCTAGCACTTCAGTATTTTGGAAATCTTTTGTTGTTGCATCTTTGCCATAGATGAAGCTCTTGGCATCTTGATTGGCAAAAAGCACATCATAAAGCGTATCACTCTCTTTGTAGCCCATAGCTTTGGCTTCAGCAAGGACGGACTTCATTCCAAGTTCGGGATAATCTTTGCCCCAAACCTCTTTGAGCGTAAAGCGTTTTGAAAATTCCATCATCTGCCAAATATCAGGCATTGCTTCCCCTACAGAGACAACTTGTTGTCGCCAATGCTGAGTTCTGCGCTCTGCATTTCCATAAGCCCCCCATTTTTCATACATCATGGCACTTGGCAAGATGAGATCTGCAATCTTTGCACTAATTCCTGGATAGCAATCACTAGTAACAATAAAGTTATCCATCTCTCGTGCGGCCTTAATCCAATGGTTGAGATTGGCTGTGTTTTGCCAAGGATTATTTACCGCAACCCAAATCCACTTGATCTTCCCCTCTTCAATTTGACGCATTGCATTAAGATAGTGCGCTCCAACCTTTCCATTCAATGTGCCTGAAGGAAGATTCCAAATCTTTTCTGTAATCTCTCTGTGCTTAGGATTATCTACCACCATATCTGCAGGCAAGCGATGAGAAAAGACCCCCACCTCTCTTGCAGTTCCACAAGCACTAGGCTGACCTGTGAGTGAGAAAGCACCACTTCCAGGCTGACTTTGCTTACCCAAAAGCATATGCACCATATAACTTTGCTCATTCACCCAAGTTCCTCTTTGGTGCTGATTCATTCCCATTGTCCAAAAGCTTACAACCTTGCGATCTTTCTCCATATAGTAGTTTGCAAGGGCTTGAAGCTTTTGCTTGAAGCTTTCTAGATCTTCTTCATCATCACCCTTTGCAAGTTTGGCAACAAACTCAAGAGTATAAGGCTCTAAGCCCTTCTTAAACTCTTCAAAGCCAATCTCCCAATGTGCTCCAGCTTTTCCTGCATTGTCCATCTTGAGCTCATCCCCCATTTTTAAGCCAAGATATTGCAAGGTGATGCTTTCATTAGCACTAATTGTCTTAGAAACTTCTTTGCTAACAATCTCTTTTTCTTTTTCACTTACATAAGGAGAATCTGG
>CAUWEE010000088.1:0-5003 GCA_963557095.1 uncultured Helicobacter sp.
AAAAATGCTGGGCCAAATTCTTGTCCGCCTCTTTTGGTGGGTGTGGGTATTGGGGGCAGTATGGAAAAATGCGCAATTTTGGCTAAAAAAGCTGCAATTCGAGAGATTGGCACACATAATCCTCATCCAAGCTATGCCAAGCTTGAGGAAGAATTACTTCAAATGGCAAATGATAGTGGAATCGGACCTCAAGGTTTGGGAGGGGATACAACTGCCTTTGGGGTAAATATCGAATGGTATCCTACACATATTGCAGGACTTCCTGTGGCAATCAATATCAATTGTAACGCTGTGCGTCACAAGAGCATTGTGCTTTAAGGGGAAACAATGAAGATTTTGCAAGCACCCTTTGATCCTCAAGAGTTAAAGAGGCTTAAGGCAGGAGAGAGTGTATTGGTGAATGGGAATTTTTTGGTTGCAAGGGACGCAGCGCACAAGAGAATGTATGAGTGCATTCAGGCACAACAGAAACTTCCAGTTAGCCTTGAGGGGGAGTGTATTTATTATATGGGACCAAGTCCAGCAAAACCAGGAGAGATCATTGGAGCAGCAGGGCCAACAACAAGTGGAAGGATGGATTTTTATACTCCAGCTTTGCTTGAATGTGGTTTGAAAGCCATGATTGGTAAGGGGTATCGTTCCAAAGAAGTGATGGAGAGTATGATTAAACATGAGGCAGTTTATTTTGTCTGCATTGGGGGTGCTGGAGCACTGATTGCTCAAAGTATCAAAAAGTATGAAGTTTTAGCTTATGAAGATTTGGGAGCAGAAGCAATTGCAAGGCTTGAGGTTGAATCTTTTCCTTGTATTGTTGCTATTGATTCTAGAGGAAATAATTTTTATAAAGTTTTATAGCCCCTTTGTTTTTGATTTCTTCTGGCTTAGAGTAGGGCTAACTATGTTTAATTGATCTTGCTTTTGTTATTTTCTGCCCGCTGTTATCTTGGAGTAAAAACCAAGAAACTATTCAAAAATGAGAAAAATTTTTTGCTTGCAATATTTGCTTGTTGTGTTGGGGTGAGGAGCATTCTTGCTTATCAAGTGCTTCAAAGATGATTTCTAAAATTTCTTTAATTTCCTCTCTTTTGTTTTGAATATAGCTTGAGAGATTTTCTTGTGAATGGCTCTGGAACATCTCTGTGAGATCTTGAACAAAAAAATTTTCTCCAGTGGCAGGAATGAAAATTTCTCGTCCAAATAGAGGCTTTTCCATAAAAAAACAATTGGAGACTATTTGCTCGATTTCCTCTTCACAATAGGGGGAGTTTTGACATTTTTTTAGAGCAGAATCTAGGCTTTGAAGCGATCCGATGAGTTCATTTGTGCTCTTGATGTCTGTTGTGATTTTGTCTTGCATCTGGGATTGGCTTCCAAGATGTTTTTGAAAAATAGAAAGGATATTTTGATTCATTTCTTTTCCTTGCTCTCAAGCTTTTTGAGAGATAAGCATTTTTTATTCCATACATAATTTTTGATTTTTCAAGATAATATGTTGGAAAAAAATAATGAGGTGCTATGAGATCTGTATTTTTACTTTTGTTCTGTGTGTTTTTGTATTCAGACGATGTGCTTGACTTTGATTTGATTAAGATGCCAACACAAAAAATTCAAGATCCATTGGTGCTTATTATTAGCGGAATTCAAGGAGATGAGCCAGGGGGGTTTAATGCTACAAATCTCTTCTTGCGACACTACAAGATACTAAGCGGAGAGGTTTGGATTATTCCAAATCTCAATAAGCATAGTATTTTGAGAAATCATCGCGGAATCTATGGAGATATGAATCGAAAATTTAATGTCTTAGATGTCAAAGACAAGGAATATCCACTTATTCAAAAAATCAAAAAGATTATTCTTGATGAGCGGATTCGTGTCATTTATCATCTTCATGATGGTGGGGGCTTTTATCGTGCAAATTATATTGATGCGATGCAAAATCCAAATCGTTGGGGGAATTGCTCAATTATTGATCAAGAAAGGGTTCAGGGTTCTTATTATGAGGATTTATTTTTTCTCTCTAAACAGGTGGTTGAAAATATCAATCAAAATATCTTGCAAGATCTTCATCGCTACCATATCCGAAACACGCATACAGCCACACAAGATAAGGAGATGGAAAAGAGTTTGACATTTTTTGCAATAAAAAATCATAAAACCGCCTTGGCCAATGAGGCAAGCAAAAACCTTCCTTTGAATCAGAGAGTGTATTATCATCTTTTGGGGATTGAGGGGATGCTCAAGAGTGTGGGTGTTGAGTTTGAAAGGGATTTTGAACTTAATCCAAAAACAATTTATTCTTTGATGTATCCTAAGCAGTCAATGATTCAAATTCAAGATAGTGTAATCTTACCTGTATTTGGTTTGCGAGCCCAGCTTTCCTTTTTTCCTTTGCCTAAAGTTGCTCTATCAGAGATCCAAGTCAAAAGTGATCAATATATTATGGGTTTTTTAAAAAAGAAGAATCAGGTTTTAATTAAATATGGAAATAAGGTGATTACAACGCTAAACCCCCTATTTATTGAGTTTTCTAATGACTTAGAAGGGGTAGAATTTGAGATTGATGGACAAAGACAATGGGTTAAAATGGGATCAATTGTTGGAGTTAAGAATTATTTTTCTATTTTTGCAAATAATGGAGCGTATCGGGTGAATGTCATTGGCTATCAAAGTCAAGATGGGCGCGAAGATGAGAAAAAGATAAGGCTTAAGGATTTTTTGAAACATCATTCTATTGATAGGAAAGAAAGAAAATACCGCGTGGAATTTTATGATTTAGAGAATCGATTTTTAGGAATGGTGGTTGTTGATTTTGACTAAATTGTATTTTTTGGATAAGAGAAGCGATAACCTTTTTTTCTAATTGTTTCAATGGTTTTAATCCCAAAAGCTTTGTCAAGTTTTTGCCGAATTTGATTGATGGCAACTTCAATGACATTGGGAGTAACAAATTCAGGATCCTCCCAGATTGAATCTAGGATTGCCTGTTTTGTAACAATTTGATCCTGATGAAGAATAAGATAACTCAAGATTTCAAAAGGTTTTCCCTTGAGATCGATAATTTCCCCTTTGAAACTAAGAACTTCCTCCTTTGGAATGATTAATAGATCTCCAATCTTGATTGAATTTGGGTTTTTAAATCGCAATTTTGCATCAATCCTTGCAAGAAGAATATCAAGATCAATGGGTTTGCTTAAAAAATCATCTGCTCCATATCGCAGCGCCTGTATTTCTTGCATTTTTTCGTAGTTTGGCGTAATTGCAATAATTGAGGTTTTTGGAGATGTAGTCTTGATCAAAGAGATGAATTCCAAAACATTTTGCTCCTTGATTTTATACTCTACAATGATGAGATCATAGTTTCGTATCTTGAGAAAGTAGCTAGCATCTTTTATGTTTTTTGCAATATCTCTCTGATATTGAAGCTTTCTGAGTTCTTCGCTCAAGGTTTCGCAAAAGATGTCTTGTTCATCAATGATTAGAATTCTCATTTTTTACTCCAAAAAGATGATTTGGGATTAGGCCTATGTATCGCTTTTGATGGGATTGGGATAAAAATCTTATAACATTGGAAAATTGAGATTAAAGATAATCTAGCACTGAGAGTTTATTGATTTTGCCTGATGAATTTAATACAGCATCATAGTTTGCTGTTAGACTTTGGAGTTTGTTATATGTTTCAGCTATATCTGCTCCCATATTTTCTCCTCGCAATGTCTGAACCTGTGTTCTTAGATTTTCATTTTTGGTAATAGAATTCTCAAAAGTCTTTCCATATGAACCATTTGTAGCTGTGAGTTTCCTTACATGTTCTTCAAGATTTTCCATAGCTTCTAGGCTGTTTTGAATCCCGATATTGCGCATATTGTGATTGAAGGAATTTGGATATTCATCTGGGCGGTAGATTCCTTCTTTGACAGCTGAAATTGCTTGATTGAGGATATTGAAAAAATTGACTTGAGGTTTGCTAATGCTTAGGGAGCTATTTGCATGTAGAACTAAGCCTGATTGCGTATCTCTGAGAGCTTTTTCAGAAAAATCATTGCTGCTTGCATTTGAGAAAGAAAACTCCATCACGCTGCTTGGCCGGACTTTATCTAAAATCTCAATTTGTCCATTTTGATTGAGTGAGATGCCAATTTTGCTTTGAGATTGGATAAGTATCTTTTCATACATTTCTTTTTGTTCTGCGGTGTAGTTGTCTGGATTTTCAGAGAGTTTTTCATAAACTTCATCTTTTTGGTTGGAATAGTTAAGAACGATTGCTAAAGCATCCATAAATTGGCGATATGTAATCTCGCTTGGATGAGTAAGGTTTAGTGCTCCTTTTTCATTCAAATTGACAACAGGGATGCGAATCGTTTTTGATTGACCAGAGTTTGGATCTTGTCTTGGTAACTCCAAAAAGATTCCTTTTGGATAAAAAACCATATTGGCATCAAAGACTTGTCCATTATGATCTTTAAGTGTCATTTTATAAACTTGATTATTGAGATCTCCAGCAACCTCAGAGAGTTTGGTTTGATTTGTGGCATAGCCATCTTTTGATGCAAGAATCTGTGAAGAGTTTGCGACAAGCTTTTGCCCTCTTTTATCAAAAAATACAGCATCATAGGTATTTTTGTAATCACTAGGAATGCCATTAATGCTTTCACCCTCTTTGTCATAAGTGCTTAGGGTGATTTGAATGTTTGTAGGCTTATTTGCTTTCTGTGCTTCAAGATCAACAAGGATAATTTTGCCATCAGCAATCTCTGCTTGGACTTTATGTCCATTTTGCTCATAAAAAGTCTCAATATCTTTTAAGACATCATAGATTTTTGTATCTTTTGTGGAGAAGCTTAGAATTTGTGGGATTTTTTCACCTTTTTCATCTTTTGTAAAATTGCCATCAAAATGAATATTGACAATATTGGAGTGGAAAATTTCATCTAGTCTTGTGTTTTTATTAGCGGGCATTTTTGTTGTTTGGGAAATAAGTGAGGTGGGCAAGACGACTTGATTTT
>CAUWEE010000089.1:0-4932 GCA_963557095.1 uncultured Helicobacter sp.
GAATCTAAGTAGGACAAAAGAGGTGAGAGATCAAAGGATTGGCTAGTTTGAATGAGGATGGATTGCTTGAAATGGATGGAGAGAATGGCGCTTAAGTCAAAATAAGAAAGGATGTGGAAAATGGTATTTAAGCGTTGCTTCTCAAGAGTGGCGTAGTGTGAGAGCAGGGAGAGGGCTTGTTGATTTTTTTCTTGAAGATATTTGATTTCTTCAATTGGGGAGAGGAATGAGGATGAAGAAATGTTTTGATTGAGTTTATCTAGAGAGTGTAGAAGGTAAGAGCGATAAATATAGGCACAGAGACAGAGAAGGAGGGAGGCTAAGAAGAAGGAGAAGATAAGGGCGGAAAATGTTTTGAGCTGTTTAAGTTTTTGATTGGGTGGGGTTGGATTGAGATTGTGGAAATGTTCAAGGATGATTGGGGACTTAACTTGTGTAAGCGAGAAGCCCAAAGAGGAGTCATAAAGTGAGAGTAGGGGTGTGAGCTTTTGTATCAAATCTGCCTGAAGTGTCTCAAGGAGATCTTCCCCATCGCATAGGCAGTAAATTTTTTCAATTTTATGATTGAAGAAAACTTCAATATGGCGCAGACAATTTGTGAAATCCCCATCAAACTCTTTGTAAAAAACAAGTTTTTTGTCCTGATAAAAACAAAAGAGATTTTTTGAGCGCGAGAGAAAAATACAGCAAATTTGGGATCGAAGAAGGGGAAGAGTGATGTCTAAAACTGCAGGATTTGAATCGCTGCTAGGCGCAAAAAAGCAAAGATATTTTTCGCTCAATTCTTGATAGATGAAATAGGATAGATAAGTTTTTTGAAGATCCAAAGCTCCTGCTTTGTAAGCTTGGGAGAGGATCTCTTGTTGGGATAGTTGAGGGTTTTTGGAATGAAATGAATAAAAGACACAGCATGATGCGTGAATAAGTGAGATTGGAGTTTTTTGAGATGTCAGAAAAACATTGCTAGTCATTGATTGAGGATGCTCCATTTGTGAATTCTTTTCATCTTATCACAAAAAGCGATGTGGGGAAGGCTTTATGTAGTTTTGGGTAATCCAAAAGTTAATGATTTGAAGATATGATTCCATCTCTTTGGCTCTAGCTTTGAGCAACAAGCCAAAAATACAAAAGCACTCCCAAGATGGGAGCGCTCGGAAACACAAAACTTTTTACAATACTCTTTGGAGCCTCTATTTGATAAGAGGCTCCATCAAATCTTGATCTTGTTTTATTCTACCTTGCTATTTTGGATTTCTCTCTTTATTTTTAATGTTGTGATTCTCTCTCGTGCAATCGCTTTGATCAAAGTATTTATCTTTTTCAATGTTTTTTTATCATCAAGAAAGCTTAGATAATCCTCCCACGCTTTGGGGTGAAATGCGATACTAAGCATTCTCTAGTGCCTCTAGCTCCTCAAGAGTTTTGTGAATCATCGTTACTCTTTTTGCTTTGATGTCTTCTAGTCGTTTTTCAAGCTCCTTGAGTTCCTTGGTGGGAGAGAGCGCAACTTCAAAGGGGAGTTTCCTCTCTCTCACTGCTGTTTTGAGGAATATTCTCATCGCTGTGGTGGTATCAAGTCCAAGCTCTGCAAATAACTTATCTGCCTCTTGCTTAAGAGTGCCATCGACTCGAATCTGTATCAGTGTTGTCTTCTAAATCCTTTCTATATGTTTTTAGCATTATTCTGACAATATAAAATTATTGTTTTTGTATTGGAAATTTGTTTTCATTTTTAATGTGAAGTTCGAAACAATGGAATTTTTTTTGCTCTTTGTATCCATTGAGAAAACAAAATACATAAGGGCAAAAAATGAAAAAAATGGTTGCAATAGATCTTTTTTGTGGAGCTGGAGGACTGACACGAGGATTTTTGGATGCGGGGATAGAGGTTTTGGCAGGTATTGATTTTGATAGTGATGCAAAAAAAACTTATGAGTACAATAATAAAGTTCCATACATCCAAGAAGATATAAGAAACATCACTGCCAAAAAAATAAGAGAGATTTTCTCTCAAGAAAGAGATGCAATTAAGATTCTTGCTGGATGTGCCCCTTGTCAGCCTTTTTCTAATATAAACAAAAAAGAAATATCAAATGATTTTAGAAGAACACTCCTTGACGAGTTTGGAAGACTTGTCAATGGTGTGAAGCCTCATATTGTTCTAATGGAGAATGTTCCAGGAATTGAAAAAAAATCTCTAGAGGTTTTACAAAGATTTTTAAGCATCCTAGACAAGAATGGATATAAGTATGATTTTAAAGTTCTTAATGCAAAAAACTTTGGTGTCCCCCAAAGTCGTAACCGCTTCATTCTTATTGCCTCAAGAATTAAAAGATTTTTTCCAAAGCTCTTAGAAAAAAGTGTAAATAAGATTCAAACTCCTAGAGACTGTATCGCACATCTTGAAGCCCTTAAGGCAGGAGAAAAAAGCACACGAGATTCTCTTCATTTCTCTGCGAGTATGAATAAAACCAATTTGATAAGAATTAAAAATACCCCCAAAGATGGCGGAACTCGAATGTCTTGGGGAAATCATGTCCCCAAACTTGAATGTCACAAAAAAACTAACGGTTACAAAGATGCATATAGTCGAATCTGGTGGGATAGACCAGCTCCAACAATTACAACAAAATTTTATCAATACTGCTCTGGACGACATGGACATCCAGAGCAAGATAGAGCCCTAAGTCTTAGAGAGGGGGCACTACTTCAAACTTTTCCAGAGAACTATATGTTCTTTGGAAGCATTGCAACTATTGCTCGTCAGATTGGGAATGCTGTCCCTCCTCTAATGAATCGGGAGATTGTGAAAATAATTCTGGATTACCCAAGACAAACCCAGCATACATAAAAACATAATTCAAAACTAACTCCGCCATGTGTTCATGTTTGAGAAGATCAATATTTTTTTGTGTATTGTGTGCTGTTTTTGTATTTGATCTTAATTCTTCTATGGGATTATCCTTCTCCTGTGAAAAACTTTGAAGTGGTTGTAACAATTTGTTTAATGCTCCCTTAACATTTTGTCCAAACGGCTCTTTGTATTTAATTATTGCAGAAGTAAAAACCTTATAGACATCAGGAAAACATTCTCGAACACCATCTCTTATTGCATTTGCCTTGATGATTACAGTTTCAAAATCTCCTAGAGCCAAAGCTTGTAATGCCTCATTGTAAAAATCTTTTATTAAAGGATATTGTTTTACAACATCTTGAACATATTGATCATTAAGCAAAGATTTTCGCATTGCAAGATTTTGCAAAAGAGTAAAATTTCTTTTAAGTCTATCCTCATAATTCTTGTCACCTTTGACTTTTTCTTTTTTTAAAAGCATTTTTGTTACATCATTAAGCAAATCTTTTGTTTCCTTATCTAGCCCATATTGATCAAACCAGCGAATATCAATCCCTATTTGCTTTGATTTTTTCTCAAGTTCTTTTTCTTCTAATCGTTTTTTGTCTCTATCATACGCAGTCCCATATCTTTTAAGGATCTTATTGATAAGATTTCTCAACTTTTCCGTTATTTCATCTTTGTCCCACTCGATTTCCTTTCTATTGGTGGATATATAATCCCTGTCATTCTCTTCATCAAGAAAATCCATCTCTAGCTCTCCATATAAGTGAGCATAACCAAATGAGTTTGTTTGTTGAATGTCAAAATAACTTGGATCCTGACAGATTTTTCCACGGCAAAAAATCGCAGCACCCTTTTGTTCCGCTTCTCTAGTTGTCTTTTTTCTTGCAACCAAAAACCCTTTAATGCCCTTCTGTTTAATAAAATCTATATCTTTTTGATCGAGCTTGATTTTATTTGGCTCATCCTCTATGGATAGAGATGCTGGAATTTCATAAATGATCCTTTGATCATCATCTTGTTCACCCCTGACAATATCCTGCCTTGTTTTTTGATCAAGTAAATATTCCTGATCATCTGAAGTGATCAATTTGACCAAAAACTCATCATTTTCGTTTTGAAAAACATAATTGATTCTCCTTGCAAGAGAATCAATGTTTTCTAGCCCCTTATATTTTTTAAGAAGATTTCTTAGAATTATTTTTGTGTAACTTTTTCCATCCCCTGAAACTTGATTATCAATAGCTGGCTCCAAAGGATATTCGGTGTCATCAAAATTATCCAAATCATCAATATTGATTGAAAAAGCATTGATATTTTTTCCGTTGGAAGTTTCAATATACAACTCTTTGCAAAAACCGAAAAGGGCAAATTTTCCTAGCCCCTTTTTTCCTGTCACAAATCTCCCCCTTCCTGTTTTGCCTTGATTTTCATCATTTCACCTATTTTTTCCAGCTTCAAAGAATGAATTTTTGAGCGTTTCCCAATCCATACCTATGCCATTATCCTCAATCCATACCTCACGCTCATTCTGATCATTAATAATGCTTTTTATTGTCACAAGGGTTGCATCGGCATCATAAGAATTGCTTATCGTTTCACAAATTGCAGGAACAAAGCCGCCGTACAACGCACCTCCTAATTTTGTAATAATCTTAGAAGGAAACTTAATGTATATTTTTCTATTTTCTAGTGTCATTTTCACTCCTTGTTTTCAATAATTTTGATCTCCTCATCGCTCAACCCATAGAGGGTATAGACTAGGGTGTCGATTTGGGATTCTAGCATTGTGGTATCAGCTTGGGGGTTAGAATCTTTGATGGCTAGATATGCATTGATCTCTATGGGGGATTCTATGAGAGGGAAGAGGGGGCTTGAATTGCGAGGTCGTTCCCCTCTCTCCCTCAAACTCCCCCTCACCCCCTACGACGCTTTTTTGTGAGACATATCCATTGTGAGTGTTAATCAACCACAATCCCGCCCACTCATAGCTATAGCGTTTGATGTCTCGCCCTCTAAGCATTTTGACGATGAGTTTTTCTGTAGCTTCTCGCTCCTCTTGGCTTTGGCAGTTG
>CAUWEE010000090.1:0-4892 GCA_963557095.1 uncultured Helicobacter sp.
TGGAATGGAGATTTCAAATTCAGAGAAAAGATTGGAAAAAATCAATACTCACGAGGCTGTTGATGAGCTTGGTATTGTGATTATGGAGGTTGAGTAATGAAGATTGTTTATTCTGATGCATTGATTGTAGGTGGGGGATTGGCAGGATTGAGATCGGCGATTGGTTGTCGTCAATTGGGACTTAAGACAATAGTTTTGAGTTTGATTCCCGTTAAGCGTTCGCATTCAGCAGCTGCTCAAGGTGGGATGCAAGCTTCTCTTGGTAACACAGTAAAGGCTCGAGGGGACAATGAAGATGTGCATTTTATGGACACAGTCAAGGGTAGCGATTGGGGTTGTGATCAAAAAGTTGCAAGGATGTTTGCAGCCACTGCTCCAAAAGCTATTCGAGAGCTTGCTGCTTGGGGTGTGCCTTGGAATCGTGTCAAGGCTGGAGATCGCACAGCGGTTATCAAAGGTAAGAGGGAGACTTTTGAAGAAGGGGCAGAGGGGCATGGTCTCATTAATGCGCGTGATTTTGGTGGAACAAAAAAGTGGAGAGCTTGTTTTACTGGAGATGCAACTGGACATTCGATGCTCTATGCTGTGGCAAATGAGGCAATTAAACTTGGCACAGAGATTTTGGATAGAAAAGAGATGATTGCAGTCATCCATCATCAGGGTAAATGTCATGGTGTCGTTGCTAGAGATTTGGTGAGTGGTGAGCTTATCGCCTACATTTCTAAGGGAACACTTGTCGCCACTGGTGGCTATGGAAGAATCTACAAAAACACGACAAATGCTGTGATTTGTGATGGAGTTGCAGCTGGAGCAGTTCTTGAGACAGGAATAGCAAGACTTGGCAATATGGAAGCAGTGCAGTTTCATCCTACCCCTATTGTTCCAAGCGGAATCTTGCTGACTGAGGGTTGTCGAGGAGATGGCGGACTTCTTAGGGATGTTGATGGACACGCATTTATGGCAGATTATGAGCCAGAAAAGAGAGATTTGGCAAGCCGTGATGTTGTGAGTCGAAGAATGCTAGAGCATATTGCCAAGGGCAAGGGTGTGAAATCCCCTTATGGAGATCATTTATGGCTTGATATTTCAATCTTGGGAGCAGAACATATTCACAAAAATTTGCGTGATGTGTGGGAGATTGCTTATTGTTTCAATGGAATTGATTTGACTCAAAAGGGTGTATATGCTCCTGTGCGTCCAATGCAGCATTATAGTATGGGAGGAATTCGCACAAATGCCAAGGGAGAGACAAAACTTAAGGGACTTTTCTCCGCTGGAGAGGCGGCTTGTTGGGATATGCATGGCTTTAACCGTTTGGGTTGAAACTCTGTAGCTGAAGCTGTGGTTGCAGGGATGGTTGTATGCGATTATTTTTCAGAGCATTGTAAAAATGCTCAAGCAGAGATTTCTACAGAAGTGATTCAAAGTTTCCTAGATAGGGAGCAGGCAAAACTTGATGCCATTATTGCAAGAGAGAATGGAGAGAATCCATTTAAACTCAAAGCCCAGATGCAAGAGCTTGTTGAAGAATATATCGGTATTTTTAGAACAGAAGAGGGCTTACAAAAAGCAGTGGATGGTTTGGAAGAGCTTTGTAGGCGATCTAAAAATATCAGCATTCATTACAAAGAGCTTAGTGCAAATCCAGAGCTTGAAGAGGCATATCGTGTGCAGAAGATGATAAAGATTGCTCTTTGTGTTGCTAAAGGTGCTTTGGAAAGAAAAGAAAGCAGAGGTGCGCATAGTCGCGAGGACTATCCCAAAAGAGATGATGCTAATTGGTTGAAAAGAACACTTGCTTATTGGAGAGATGAGGAAGATACACTGCCTACTCTTGAATATGAAGAGCTTGATATTATGCAGATGGAAATCGCTCCTGCTTATCGTGGATATGGACCACAAGGGATGATCATAGAAAATGAGCAATCTGCGATTAGGGCTAAAGAAATCCAAGAGCAGACAGAGCGACTAAAGGCAGAAGGAAAAAATCGCTGGGAGATTCAAGATGCTTTGATGCCTTACGAGCTTCAAGAGCGTTATAAAGCAAGAATTGAAAGAATAGGAGAGCCATTATGAGTAATAGAATCTTGACATTTAAAATTTTCAAATACAACCCCCAAAGTGCGGCATCTAAACCTCACTTTGTGGAATATCAGATCGAAGAGCTTGATTCGATGACTGTGTTTATCGCACTCAATACAATTAGGGCTGAACTTGATCAGTCTTTGAGTTTTGATTTTGTGTGTCGTGCTGGGATTTGCGGAAGCTGTGGAATGATGATCAATGGTCGTCCAAGACTTGCTTGTCGCACGCTTACCAAAGAGTTTGAAAGTGGGATTATTACTTTAATGCCTATGCCTGCATTTAAGCTCATCAAGGATTTGTCCGTAGATACGGGAACTTGGTTTGAAGGAATGACAAAGCGAGTAGAGAGTTGGATTCATAATAATCACAACAAAAATGTAGATCTTACGAAATTTGAAGAGAGGATTGAGCCTGAAGTTGCAGAAGAAGTATTTGAGCTTGATCGCTGCATTGAATGTGGATGCTGTGTGGCAAGTTGCGGGACAAAAGTAATGAGAGATGATTTCATTGCTCCTGCTGGGCTCAATCGTGTTGCAAGATTTTATATTGATCCCCATGATGATCGCAGTGATGCAGATTGGTTTGAACTTATTGGTGATGATAATGGAATCTTTGGTTGTATGTCCCTTCTTGCTTGTCAGGATGTTTGTCCCAAAGAACTTCCACTTCAAACAAAAATTGCTTATTTGCGTCGCAAAATGGTGCAATGTAAGTAAGAAAGTGCAAGTGGGGAGTGGAGGCATCCAAGTTGCTAAGAGCCTAGATTATCCTTAGCTAGGATAAAACTTGGCTCTAAAAGCCCATATTAAGAGAGACAAAATATCTTCTCCCTTCACGCACATAGTTGTAGTTGTTCTCAAGAGTTCCATTGTTTTTACCACCATTAGCTGTTTTTTTGACTTCCACATAATCCACGAAGCTTTGATTGAGTAGATTATAGATTCCTAGATTGAGTTTGGTGTTTTTGCTAAATTGATATCCACCTCCTAAGTGCAGAAGAAAGTATGCATTGTAGTAGGGGCTTAGACTTGGATTTGCACTTTTGAATTCAGCCAGAGCCTTTTTGCTGCCAAAAGAATTTCTTAATTGTTTGGCTTTAAATTCATTTCTTAAATAAAGATTGAAGTTGTTAAAAGTATAGTTAAGGGCAGAATTAAGAGAATGCTGGGGGATGCCTACAAGGGGCATACCCTTTCCCTTCCCTGAAGTTTGCTCGGTTTTATTGAAGGTGTAGGCAAGATTAAAACCAATGCTTCCATAATCTATTTCAAGGGGTTTGAGTGAGAAAAAGCTTTCTAAGCCATAAGAAATAGCGCGATCTATATTAGCACCATAATAACAGCCTCGAAAACTAGTTCCGCTGCCATTATCTGCGCTTGTCTTTGTGCAGGTTCCTGCTCCAAGAACCGGAACTGGGTTATTTGCTGAAACCAAAACATTTTGTATTTTGTTATTAAAGGTGATAAAAAAGCCTGTAAGCGAGAGTTCTGTCCAATTTGTCTCATTGGAAAATCCTAATTCATAATTGATTGAAGATTCGGGTTTGAGTTTTGAGTTGCCATAGACTGGACAAATACCTTGACAGCTATAGTTATAAACTCCTTTAATGAGTTGGGAGACATTGGGTGTTTGATAACCTGTGGAGATTCCTCCTTTGATCACTAAATCCCCTGCCACAGAATCCTTGAGTGCATCATAGACAAGATAGGCTCGTGGAGAAGCATGAAAGCCAAAGACAGAGTTGTAGCTCCCCCTTAGACCTAGGGTTAAAAAGAGGCTATCAGCAAAGATGCTTTCATTTTCTACAAAAAGACTAAGATTATTTTGATAGGCAAAAGGATTTTGCATCACTCGATCGTTGAGTGAGGTGAACCAAAACTGTGCGCCTGCACTCATTGTATTGTATTCTCCTAGTCCAAAGACACTTTTGTGTTCAGCGATAAGATCCTGTCCAAATAGATTGCGATTTTTTCCATATAAGGGACTTTTGTTATCTGTAACAAGTCTGCTAGAGTTTGAAGTTGAATTATATTGGATGGAGCTATCTGTCTTGTGATTGTTGTAGCTCCCTATGTGTGTGAAGATAAGGTTATTTCTAGCAAAGAAAATATCTTTGGTATAGCCACCTTTTGCACCCAAAGTTCCAAGTAATCCTTGGGAATTGTCATACCATTGTAGGCCACTATCAAAATCAAAATAATAGTAGTTTAACTCATCTTGAGTGTATCCCACCCTAAAGCCTAGATTTGATGCATTGCTTTGTGAAAGCCCTACAATGTTCCCCCTCCCAAGAGCCTTAGTTACCCCTGGGATTTTAAGAGCTGTTTTTGGCACTCCTGCCCTATATGTCTCTCTTAGCCTTAGTGAAAGTGACCATTTTTTTGCCTCATCTAAGGGACCTCCAGCCCAGAGGCTTATTCCATAGAGATTCCCAAATCGTTTTTCTTCCTGGATAGTGGTATCAAGCGTTACACTTCCTCCCCAAGTATCAAGCTGTTTTTTGGTGATGATATTGATAATTCCTCCAATGGCGTCACTACCATAAAGTGTTGAGGCTGGACCACGAATCACTTCAATACGCTCAATTGCAGAAGCTGGAGGCATAAAACCTGTAAATGCCTCTGTGAATCCATTGGGAAAACCAGCTGGAGTGGTGTTTTGCCTTTTTCCATCCATAAGGATCAGTGTGTAGTTTGAACCCATACCGCGAATGGAGACGCCATAGCCCCCCACTTTTCCTACAGATTGTTCAATACTTACACCAGGAACTAAAGAGAGCGCTTCCCCTAAATCTCTTGAGGGCTTTT
>CAUWEE010000091.1:0-4701 GCA_963557095.1 uncultured Helicobacter sp.
CAGCTCCTCCACTTGAAGAATTTATTGATTTAGAAGAACTCAAAAAAGAAGAAAAAAGGAGCAAGTGGAAAAAACGCGAACAAAAAGAGATTTAGTGCCTTACTTTAGGGCTTTTAAGAGGCTCTAAAGTAGGGCATCCCTACCATCCTAACACAAGGAGCAGATCATGGAATATGGCACAAAACAATCTCGTCGAGATTTTTTGAAACATGCTAGTAAGACTTCTGTCGCGGTGGCCGTTGGTGGCTTAGCGCTTGCAGGCTGTGGAGTTCAATCAACAACACAGGACTTCAAAGCAAGTTCAAAAAAGAAAAAAGAAACTCTTTATAGGAGCACCAAAGCTTGGAACTCCTACTACACATCTGCAAAGTAAGGAGTGAGCTATGAATGAATATATCGCACAAACTTTTTCTCCACTGAAGGCATCGCGCCGAAGTTTTTTAAAAATGAGTGCTTTGGGCTTAGGAGCAGGTATTAGCACGCTCAAGGCAAATGAGGGAGTGATTCGAGAGGCTACACAAGAAGAGCTTAAAGAGGCTCATCCTGGGAGTCAAAAAATCAAAACTGTTTGCACAATCTGCTCTGTGGGTTGCGGAATTATTGCCGAAGTCAAAAACGGCACTTGGGTGCGCCAAGAAGTTGCTCAAGATCACCCTGTAAGCCTTGGAGGACATTGCTCTAAGGGAGCAGATATGATTGATATGGTTCGCTCTGCCAAAAGAGTGAAATATCCAATGAAAAAAGAGAATGGTCAGTGGAAGCGAATCTCATGGGATCAAGCTCTTAATGAGATTGGAGATAAACTCAAGCAACTCAAAACTGATCACGGAGCCGATAGCGTGCAGTTCTTTGGCAGTGCAAAGGTTAATAACGAGCAGTGTTATTACATCCGCAAATTTGCCACGATGTTTGGAACGCACAATATCGATCACCAAGCCCGTCTCTGACACAGCTCCACAGTCGCCGGTGTGGCGAATACATTTGGTTATGGAGCAATGACTAACCATCTTGGAGATATCCAAAACTCAAAGGCAATCATTATTTTTGGAGCTAATCCCGCAGTCAATCACCCTGTAGGATTCCAACATTTCCTTAAGGCCAAAGAGAGAAACTCTGCCAAACTCATCGTTGTAGATCCACGCTTCACACGAACAGCAGCCAAAGCAGATCTTTTTATCCAAATCAGAGGAGGCACAGATATCGCCTTTATTTATGGAATGCTACATTTGATCTTCAAAAATGGCTGGGAAGATAAAGATTTCATCAACAACCGCACCTTTGGAATCGAAGCCATTAGAGAAGAAGCAAAGAAATACCCTCCAAAAGTCGTGGCTGATATTTGTGGTGTCAGTGAAGAGCAACTCCTAGAAGTGACTAAACTCTATGCGCAAACCAAACCAGGCACACTTATCTGGGCCATGGGTCTCACTCAACATAGCATCGGCACAGGCAATACAAGAATTGCCCCCATCCTTCAACTTGTGCTAGGCAATATGGGCAAAATCGGAGGAGGAACAAACATCCTCAGAGGGCATGATAATGTCCAAGGAGCAACTGATCTAGGCTGTCTCTCTGATAGCTTACCAGGCTATTATGGTCTAAGCGAGGGGGCATTCAAACACTGGGCAAGAGTCTGGCAAGTAGATTATGAATGGCTGAAAGCTCAGTTTGATCCTGAAACTTTGCACAAATCTGGTTTTACTCTTGCACGCTGGTGGCAAGGTGTCCTAGAAGAAGAAACTATCCACAATGGCAAAGCAGGCAAGATCCGCGGAATGGTTTGCTTAGGGAATGGAATCATCTCCATTGCCCAAACCAACAAGGTAGTTCAAGCCCTCAACGAACTAGAACTCTTTGTTGTTATCGATCCTTTCCCGCATGATGCTATTGCTTATACTCAAAGACAAGATGGGGTTTATCTTCTTCCTGCAGCCTCCCAGATGGAGACAAGCGGTTCGGTCACTGCAACCAATCGCTCTGTGCAATGGAGATTTGAAGTAGTCAAGCCCCTCTATGAGTGCAAACCTGATCAGGAGATTTTGTTTGAGCTTGCTAAACGACTAGGCTTTTATGAGCAACTCACCAAAGCACTAGGCGATGGAAAGGGCAATTTCACTTGGCCAGAAGATGCAACCAAAGAGATCAATCTTGGTATGAAAACCATCGGGCTTAGCGGCTGGACTCCACAGAGAATCAAAGAACATACAAGCAATTGGCATCTCTTTGATTCTGTAAGTCTCAAAGGCAGAGGACCGCTCAAAGATAGCTATTATGGCTTGCCTTGGCCTTGCTGGAATGAATCACATCCTGGAACTCCCAACCTTTACAACGATTCTATCCCTGTAATGCAAGGAGGAATGGGCTTTAGAAACAACTTTGGCTTGGAGCAAGAGCTCTTTGGAAAAAAATACAGCATGCTCTCTAGCGATAGCCTACCCAAATCAAGTGCCAAGGGAGGATACCCCGAGATCACAGCAGAAAACATTGAAGAGCTTACAGGAAAGAAACTAAGCCCCAAAGAAAAAGAGCTAGTTAAAGGTAGAAACTGGAAAACAGATTTGAGTATGACTTTGGTCAATAAGGCTCTAGAAGCAGGATTGTGCCCTTATGGGAATGCGAGAGCTAGGATGTATGTTAGCACTTGGCTTGATAAGATTCCTCTTCATCGTGAGCCCATCCACACCCCTCGTCCAGATCTCATCAAACAATACCCAAGCTATGAGGATCAAAGCAATCATTGGAGAGTAGATACGAAGTTTAGATCCCTACAAAAAGACTGGACAAAAGACTTCCCACTTGCTCTAAATACCGCAAGAATTGTCACCCATAGCGGTCAAGGGATTGAAGCTAGGGTAAGTTTGGCTCTAAGCGAGATTAATCCTGAAATGTATTGCCAAATCCACCCCAATACCGCTGCAAACTATGGAATCGATGAAGGAGATTTTGTATGGATTCACTCTCCTGAAGGCTTCAAGGCCAAAGTCAAAGCAAGGTTAAGCTATAGTCTTCAAGAAAATGTTGTCTTTGCCCCTTTCCACTGGGCTGGAGTTGCTCAAGGAGAAAGCCTAGAAGCACACTATCCACAAGGCTATGTGCCATACAGCATAGGAGAATCCATCAATGGAGTGACCAACTACGGCTATGACATAGTCACCCAAATTCCAGAGACAAAATGCGGACTTTGCCGTATCGAAAAAGCATAAGGAGGAGCAAATGAGTGGATTAAATTCTGGAGGCTTTGCTGTGCAAAGCCAAGCAAGAATCAAATTTTATTGCGATGAAAATCGCTGCATTGACTGCCATGGTTGCGATGTGGCCTGCAAAGAAGCCCATCACCTCCCTGTAGGGATCAATCGTCGAAGAGTGATTACCCTCAATGATGGAATCCAAGGCAAAGAAAAAAGCATCTCCATCGCTTGTATGCACTGCTCTGATGCTCCTTGTGCAAAAGTTTGTCCTGTTGATTGTTTCTATGTGCGTGAAGATGGCATCGTCTTGCATGACAAAAAAACCTGCATTGGTTGTGGATACTGCCTCTATGCTTGCCCATTTGGCGCACCGCAGTTTCCCAAATCTGATGTGTTTGGCTCTCGTGGAGCGATGGATAAATGCACCTTCTGTGCAGGAGGACCAGAAGAGACGCATTCACAAGAAGAATACAAACTCTATGGACAAAACAGAATCGCAGAAGGCAAAGTGCCTGTTTGTGCAGCAATGTGTTCAACAAAGGCACTGCTTGCAGGAAGCAGTGAGGAAGTAAGTGATATCATCCGCACAAGAGCCATCGCTCGCGGCAGCGGAACTCCACAAGTCCCCTATACTTGGTCAAAAGCTTACGGGGATTAGAGATGAAGGCGCAAAACTTTCTCAAAATCTTGCTTTTCGCTGGGATGCTATGGGGCGCCGTGGAGGAGCCTGTAGATTTCTCTCAAAATACAGAAATCTATGGTGTGAAACAAATTGAACAGATTAAAAACTGGGGAGTGAATTCCCCGACAAGTGGAGTTGTTACAAGCAGCGTGCAAGAGATGCAGGGCTTTTCAGCCCAGATCCTACAGAGTGGGGAGAAACTTGAGGGTATCCAATCCCTAAGGGGTCTAGGAGAGGCCTTTACCTTTTTGCAACACAAAGTCTTTGCTCCTGTGTTTTTGGGTATCCTCCTTCTTGTGCCTTTGGCTTTCTTAACGCATTGGATGATCTTCAAACCCAAATCCTTCTCCCATGGTGTGAAATACAAGGTTTTCTCTACCTATAACATTTTGATTCACTGGCTTGCAGCTCTGCCCTTTGTGGTGATCTGCATTACGGGTTTGATCATGGTCTTTGGAGACAAACTAGGAGGAGGACTCTTTGTGCGACTAGCTAGGGATATCCATGGCATTGCTACGCTAGGCTTTACTGTTTTTGGTCCCTTGATGTTTTTGATGTGGGTGAAGGCCTGCTTACCTAAACTCTATGATCTTAAATGGCTTTTAATGCTTGGGGGTTACCTTACAAGAGGAAGAACCATTTCCACCCCCATCCCTTCTGGGCAATTTAATGCGGGGATGAAGATGTGGTTTTGGGTCTGCACTTTGGGAGGCTTTGTTATGATCATCACAGGGGCTCTGCTTTTCTTTCAGCCCGTGGGGATCAACGCTCTTCGTCTAAGTGCCATTATCCATAATATTTTGGGCTTTGCAATTATTGCTTTGCTTATCA
>CAUWEE010000092.1:0-4667 GCA_963557095.1 uncultured Helicobacter sp.
CAATCTTGAGCACCAAATCATCCTCAAGCCTTTTACCCAAGAGATTGAACAAGAGTATTTAAAAGCTTCATTTTATGTGATGGCAAGTTATTTTGAGGGCTTTGGAATGGTCTTGGCAGAGAGTGGGAGCTATGGATTGGCAAGTGTTGCTTTTGATATCTGTTCTGGTCCTAGTGATTTGATTGAAGATGGGGAAACAGGTTATCTTGTGGAGGATGGGGATTTGGAGGGTTTTGCTTGCAAAATGGAGCTGCTTATGCAATCTCAAGCTTTGCGTGAAGAGATGGGATGTAAGGCTAGAAGGAAGATTGAGGAGGAGTTTTTGCAAGAAAGCGTGCTTTTGAAGTGGGAGAAGCTCTTTAGCTTACTTCAAACCCACAATCCTCAATCGCTTCGATGATTTGCTCCTTATCTGCTGGAGGGATGAAGCTGACTTTGACTTCTTTGCTTTGGAGGAAGCATTCTACATTTTGCACTCCTTGGACTTCAGAGACAAAGTTTGTGATCTTATTTGTGCAGTGAGAGCAGTTCATTTGAGGAACTTTAAAACAAAGTGTTTGCATCTGTTACTCCTTTTGGTTTAAACCTTTTCAATCTTTGTGCGTTCAAAACTACACTTAGACTGCTAAGCGTCATTGCAAGCGAGGCAAACATAGGAGAGAGTAGGATACCTATTCCAGAAAGAGCCCCGCAGGCAATGGGAATCATCAGCATATTATAAGCAAAAGCCCAAAAAAGATTTTGTTTAATATTTTTAAGTGTAGCAAGGCTTAGAGCGATAGAGTAGGGGAGGGTGTGGAGGTGATTGTTTAAAATGACAAGATTAGAGCTCGCAATAGCTTCTTGGCTTCCCTCACCCATGCTGACACTGATATCTGCATATGAGAGAGCAAGTGCATCATTGATACCATCTCCAACCATCATTGTTATGCGAGGCTTGTAGGCTTGGATGGCTTTCTTTTTATCTTCAGGAAGGGCATCAGAGATGAAGTTGATCTCAAGTTCTTGGGCAATTTTTTGAACATTTTTTTGTTTATCTCCACTGAGCAAGATGGGAGTAATACCCCATTTTTTGAGTATGGCAATGCTTGATTTGGCTTCTAATTTTAAGTTTTCTTCCAAACTTAGATAACCTAGGATCTTATCCCCTCCTTCTTCTTGTAAGCCGATGAAGACACTTGCCTCATCTATAGATGGAGGAGGGGGATTGAAGTTTTTTGCATTCCCAATTTTATAGAGCTTATCTTCAAACCTACCCACCATACCAAAGCCCTCTTTGATGAGGATATCTTGCATTGGAAGTAGGGCGAGAGAATGCCTTTGTGCTTCTTTGAGTAAGCATTGGGCAATAATATGCGAGCTGTTTTGCTCCAAAGAAGCACAGATTTGTAAAAGCTGCATTTGAGAGAGTTTAGAGAGAGAGATAATTGTTTTGAGCGAGAGTTCTTTTTGCGTAAGTGTGCCTGTTTTGTCAAAGAAAATCACCTCTGTTTTGCCAATGCGCTCTAAAATCTGCGCATCTTTAAAAAAAATCCCTCTTTTGTGTGCCAAATTATTGGCAATGTTGAGTGCCAATGGAGTTGCAAGTCCTAAGGCACAAGGACAGGAGATCAGCAAAACGCTGCAAAAGACTTGCACTCCTAAACTAAGATCCTTGATACCCCAAAAGACACCAGCAATAAGGGCAAGGAGTATGACAAAGGGCACAAAATAAAAAGCAACTTTATCCGCAGTCTTGGCAATAGGTGTTTTGGAGATGAGGGCGTTTTGGACAAGATCTAAGATTTTCCAATAGCTTGAATCGCGCGCTTTTTGGGTAACTTGCATCAAAAAAGTTGTATTGAGATTCAAAGCTCCAGAGTATAGGGATTCACCCTTTTTTTTATGAATAGGCAGACTTTCTCCATTAAGACTTGAGCAATCAAGATTGCCATAGCCCTCAAGGATGATCCCTTCTGTTGGAATAAGGCTTTGAGGAGTGATTTTGAGAATATCACCCACTCTGATCTCATCAATGGAGATGAGCTCTTCTCTGTCTTCAAAAACTCTGATTGCAGAATGGTCCTTAAGGGCGATTAGGGAGAGCAGAGAGTTTTGGGTGTTTTTTTTGGCTTTTTCTTCGATGGTTTTGCCCACAAGCACAAAAAAAAGTATGACACATACGCTCTCAAAATACAGTTCATGATGTGCCCCATTAAGCATCATAATCAGACTAAAGACAAAGGCACTTCCACTTCCTAGGGCGACAAGAGAATCCATTGTTGGGTGAAGGGCAAAGAGAGCCTTAAATCCTTTGAGATAAAAATCTCTGCCTAGATGCATAACACAGAGGCTGCAAAAGAGTTGAATGAAGAGGCTTGCAGCAGGTGTGATAAAGGAGGGGATGAGATGGGGAGAGAACATTCCAAACATCCCAAGATAAAGAGCGATTAGGGTAAAAAAGCCAGCTAGAACAATTCTGCGTTTTGGGTTTAGGAAAGTTTTGTCTATTTTTTCAATCAAGCTTTCTTTGCTAGCTTGATAACCAAGTTTTGAGATAAACGCGAAAATCTCATCTAAGGAGATAAGCTTTTCATCAAAAACAAGAAGAGCTCTTTGGTTGAGCAGATCAACCTTGATTTCTTCAATCCCCTTTTTGCGTTTTAAAGCTGCTTCAATTCCGCTTGAGCAAGCTGTGCAGCTCATTCCTTGAATATAAATTCTTTCTTTCATTTTGAATTTTTTAAGCTCTTGTTGATGAGGAGATTGATTTCTCGTTGCAAGGAGGGATTGGCTTCTTTGATCTTGTCTTGAAAGGCTTGAGAGGATTGTAACCATTTTGAGCTCAAAATAGCTTGAATGAGGTTGAACCAAGTTTCTTGATCACAGGATTGAGAGTTGAGAAAATAAGTTTCAAAGTCCTTAAGGGCTTTTGAAAAGCTTTTTTGATTCTTTTGGATTTCTTTGAGCAGAGTTTGGGGGGTGGGTGCTGTAGGAGTTTTGGCTTTGGGTTTTAAAAGCAAGCCAAAGATGGCTATGGGGATATAAAGCACAAAGGAGAGCAAATAAAGAAAGAGAAGAAAATTACTTTGCACTCTGACTTCTTTCAAAAAAAACATTTGTTGCTTCCACAAAACCCTCAACACTTCCACAATCATAGCGCTTGCCTTTGAAGCGATAGGCAATGACTTTGTTTTGTAGAGCTAGGGTTTGAAGAGCATCTGTAATTTGAATTTCTCCCTTTTTTCCTGCTGGTGTGTGTCTGAGGATTTCAAAGATTTCAGGGATGAGAATATAGCGACCAATGATGGCTAGATTGCTTGGTGCTTCGTTGATGCTAGGTTTTTCAACCATTTTGCTGACCTGAAAAATTCCACTCTCTAGCTCTTTTCCTTCAATGATTCCGTATTTATCGACTTGAGAAGCATCGACTTCCTCAATGGCAACAATTGCACAGCGATATCGCTCATAAATCTTCTTCATTTGTAGCAAGATTCCCTCACCCTCTTCATTTAGGCATAAATCATCAGCCAAAATCACTCCAAAGGGTTCATCACCAATGAGTGTTTCACCTGTAAGAATAGCGTGTCCTAGCCCCTTCATTTCATTTTGACGCGTATAAGAAAAAGAGCAATTTTGCATAATCTCGCGAATACCTAAAAGATAGTTTTCTTTGTCTGTTCCCTTGATTTCTTGCTCAAGCTCATAGCTAATATCAAAGTGATCTTCAATACTTCGTTTGTTGCGCCCAGTGATGATAGCAATTTGATTGAACTTTGCTTCATAAGCCTCTTCTACTCCATATTGGATAAGAGGCTTATTGACAATAGGAAGCATTTCTTTGGGCATAGCTTTTGTTGCAGGTAAAAATCGTGTCCCATAACCTGCTGCGGGAAAAAGACATTTTTTAATCATTATTTCTCCTTTCTGAGAGTTTGGGCTAGAAAATTTTCAAGATTAATAGGATTGCCCAAAAGCTCTTGATAGATGATGTAATTTGTCAAAACAAGGGGGCCATAATTTTTGGATTCTTCATAGGGAATGAGCTCTAGACTAATCCAAGGTTCATAGGCTCCACCTTTCACAAAAAGCTGTCCTTTTTTGAGTGTGCGCCTCCAAAAGCCCGGCCCTCCATTATAAGCATAAGCGACAAATAGTGGATGTTTAAATTCGCTTTCAAGCTCTTCAAGATAGAAGCGTCCAAATTCTAGAGCAACTTGGGGATTAAATAAATCTTGAAGCTGCATATTGCTTTTGCCAAGAGCTTTGGCAATGGGTTTGAGATTGAAGGGCATAATCTGCATCATTCCTAGTGCATAAGAGGTGGAAATCAGAGCCGGAATGAGGTTGCTCTCTTGACGAGCAATGGCAAAGGTCAGTGCTTTTTGGTGTTCGCTCTTCCATGATAGTTCTGAGGCATAAGGCATAAGGAAGTAATTGTTGCGAAATTTTTTGATTCGATTGAGCATTACAGAGAAATGTGGAGCTGATGAGCGAAAGGCAAGAGTTTGATCCAAAATTGGCTTAAGCTCTTCCCCACTTGGAATATCAATGAGATTTTTTCTAAGAATTTGCCAATCAAAAGGGTTTGTAATGTCAAAATTGGGTTGCCCCTCCTTGATCTCTGGAAGTTCTGAAACGATGGTGTATTGCGGTTTTGTTTTTAGAGTTTGGCTAGCAAAAATTGT
>CAUWEE010000093.1:0-4649 GCA_963557095.1 uncultured Helicobacter sp.
GTTATTTTATACTTATTTTTGAGGTATTTATAAAACTCTTTATTGATGATTTGTCCTTTAAAAAAATCTACAAACTGACGGTTGTTTTCCTGAATCTGTTGTGCATTTTGTGGCGTAAAGAGTCTTTGCTTGAGAACTTCAAAAACAATAAATTTTTCATTGATGTTTAAGTAAGCGCGTTTGCTTGTCGAGCTAAAAATTTTTGCTATCAATGCCTGACTTTCTTCTTGATTGAGATTTTTGATTTTTTGATTCCATCTAATAAAGCCAAGATTTTCTCCAGAGAAACCTTCTTTTACAAGATCTTGGGCTTGTTTTTGAAGAGCCTTTTGAATCTCTTGTTTTTGAAGCGCTTGTCTAGCTTCTTGTTTGGCATCATCAAAAGTTTTAATTTTGCGAGGAATTTTTTCCAAGATTTTAAACACCATAAAGCCATCAGAAGTTCTAATGGGTTTGAAGGTTTCACCAACTTGTCCATTTTCTAGGAGTTCAAGAATCTCAATTCCCATACTTTTGTCTTCTTCAAAAAGAATTTTCTCTTGACCATATTGCTTTGAAGCCTTTTTGAGTGCAACATATTCTCTTAGAGCCTTATCTTCAGCCATGATGAGTTTTTGCTCTTTAAGCACTTGATTTTTGACTGCATCGAAAGCCCGTGCATTTCCCTTATCATCAAGGTATTTATTTTTTGTGCTTTCATAAAGCTTTTTGAGATCTTCTTGTGCAGGCTTTTGCGATTCGCTCTCGATGAGGATGTATTCGATTTTGTATTCGACTGGATACTCAAAGCTTGCTTTATGGGCCTCCCAGTAAGATTTAATTTCTTCATTTGTGAGCTTGATTTTGGCTTGGGTGAGAATTTTGATTTTTACTTCATTTTCAATGAAGCTAGGCAGAGAAAATGTTTCAAGCTCAAGTTGAGTAACGGAATTTAGCGGGATAAGACTTAAAACTTTTTGAACAAGTAGGCTGCGAGATATATCCTCTTCAAAGTCTCTTGGTTTAAGATTGTTTTGCCGCAAGAGATTTTTATAGAATGTTGAATCAAACTCGCCATCTTTTTGAAAGTATTCAAATTTTGCAATCTCATTTGCAACTTCTAACTCTGTAACTCTAAGTCCCAAATCAAGAGCAAAATTTTGTAATAGAGCCTGTTCAACTAAGCTTTTAAGAGCGACTTTTTCTAATTCTAGCTCTTGTGCTTTTTGAGCATCAAGTTTTCCATCGGTGTTATATTGCGCATAGAGTTGATTGTAGCGGACCTCAAACTGTTTTTGTGAGATTTTAATTTCTCCTACTTGTGCAACATTGTCACTATTAAGAGAGAAATTATAGGATCCCCAACCAACCATCCCAGCAGCAATAAAGGAAATTGTGCTAATCCAAATCGTTACAACTAGCCATCTTCTGTGTCGTTGCATCCATTCAATCATCTATGTTCCCCTACTTTCTTTTGAAATGCTCTTGAGAATTTATGCTTTGAATTTCATTGTAAAACCCAAAAATTATAGGATTGGATTATACCTTAGTTATAAAATTACATTCTTTCAAAAGCATTATTGAAGATGGAGTTTTGGATGAATAATCAACAAATGAAAAATCTAGATATGCAGTATATTTGGCATCCTTGCACACAGCACAAAGATCATGAGAGATTCCCCCCCATTCCTATTGAAAGGGCAAAAGGAATGTATTTATATGATTTTAATGGGAAGGCTTATATGGATTGCATAAGCAGTTGGTGGGTGAATCTCTTTGGACATTCTCACCCTTATATTATGCAAAAGCTTAAGGAGCAGACTCAAAAACTAGATCATGTGCTTTTGGCAGGTTTTTCACATGAGGGGATCATCAAATACTCTCAACGCCTAATCCAAAAGACGGGGGAGCAATTTGGAAAGTGTTTTTATGCAGATAATGGATCAAGTGCAATTGAAGTTGCTTTAAAAATGAGTTTTCATAAGCACCAAATTCTTCATCCAAAGCAGAAACGCAATCATTTCTTGGCCTTGAGCAATTCTTATCATGGCGAGACAATGGGAGCCTTGAGTGTTGGAGATGTAGAACTTTATAAGAGCGTTTATGAAGCGCTTTTGCTAGATGTTTTGATTACAAGGACACCTAGAGATCAGGATGAAATCAATCAGGCTTTGGAAGAATTGGAAAAGATCTTGCAAAATACAGGAGAGAAGATCTGCGCTTTTATTTTGGAACCACTTGTGCAATGTGCAGGAAATATGCAGATGTATCCCAAAGAATTTATTGCTAGGGCTGTTGAGAAATGTAGGCAATATGGGATTGATATTATTTTTGATGAAATTGCTGTGGGCTTTGGACGCACGGGTAGTTTTTTTGCTTATGAACAGTGTGGGGTGATTCCAGATTTTTTGTGTTTGAGTAAGGGGATTACTGGCGGGGTTTTGCCCCTATCTGTTGTTTTGACACATAATCCTATTTTTGATGTTTTTTATGATGATTATGAGACGCAAAAGGCATTTTTGCATTCTCATAGCTATACAGGGAATGCTTTGGCAATTGCTTGTGCTGATGCAGTTTTAGATATTTTTGAGCAAGAAGATGTTCTGTTTCAAAACTCATTGAAACAGAATTATATTTTTCAAACTTTTTCTGAGCTATTTGCTTTGTTTGAAGGCAAGATGAAAAATCTAAGACAGCTTGGGATGATTTTGGCTTTTGAATTGGATTTGCCTTATCAGAGAGCGGGTTTTGAATTCTACCTTAAGGCTCTAGAGAAAGGAATCTTGCTTAGACCCCTTGGAAACACGATTTATCTCATGCCTCCTTATATTGTTCAAGAAGATGAAATTTCTCAAATCGCAGAAAAAATGAGTGAGATTCTCAAAGTTTTATAACTTTATTTCTATATGATTTTAACTTTGCATTTTAGAGTTTGACTAAGGATTTTTCATCAAAAAAGCTGTGGTTTTGTTAAATATGGGAGGACCCTCCAATCTTTTTGAAGTTGAGGTTTTTCTGAAAAATATGTTTGCCGATGAACATATTTTGCGCATAAAGAATAATTTTTTAAGAAAGCTTGTTGGCAGTTTTATTGTCAATAAGCGTTTAAGTCGAGCCCAAGAAAACTATAGGGCAATTGGAGGTAAATCCCCCATTGTGCCCATAACTTTTTCTTTGAGTGAAAAACTTAATAAGCGAGGAAATGGGGTTTTTTATACCTATGCGATGCGGTATGTCCCACCTTATGCCAAAATGGTTGCCCAGGAATTGCAAGCAAAAGAGATTGAGGAAGTGATCTTGATGAGTTTGTATCCGCAATATTCTACGACAACGACGCTTTCGTCTCTAAAAGATTTTGAGAAGTCTTGTGAAGAGATCGGATATACACCCTCAATAAGAAGCATTGAGCGCTTTTATGATGATTTATTGTTGCTTAAGTGTATTCAAAATGAAATCAAAAGAAAATTAGATGGCAGAGAATCAAAGGATTACATTTTGATTTTATCTGCGCATGGACTTCCGCAATCCATTATTGATGAGGGAGATCCTTATCAAAGAGAATGCGAGCATCACTCTAGTCTTTTAAAAGAGTTTTTAGAGCGTGAGGGAATGATATTTGAAGATGTTGTGCTAGCCTATCAGTCTAAGATGGGTTCTATGAAGTGGATTGAGCCCTCTGTTGAGAAGGTAGTGAAGAAGATGGGGCGTAAGAAGATTATTCTTTATCCCCTAGCATTTAGTATTGACAATTCCGAAACTATTTTTGAGCTTGATATTGAATTGCGCCAAACTGCACAACAATATGGCATTGAAGAGTTTTTGCTCTGCACCTGTCCTAATGATGGTGAAGATTTTGTTGATTTAATTTTGAAGCTTACGCAAGGAGAATAAAATGAGGTTTAAGCTATGGTTATTGCTTGCAATTGGCTGCTTTTTTGTAGCCTGCAAGGATGAAAAGGTTGATTCTAATATGATTTCATCCACATCTAATATTTCCCAAGAAGCAATTGAGCAATCCAAAAATCTTGACAAGACAAGTTATGCGGGATTGGAGCATCTTTTTGGGGATACAGAGAGGATTTCTTCTAATGGCAAATTTGTCTTGTTGATTTTTGGAAAAAATAATTGCCAATGGTGCGATCGCTTAAAAGATGAAATTAAGGAAAACAAAGAGACTCAAGCATTGCTTAAGCAATATTTTCAAACCTACTACATTAATCTAAGCTATTCAAAGCTTCATTACCTTAATTTTGATGGGCAAGAATCGCAAAGAGATACAGCAGAACTTGCTATGGAATATAGCATTCGTCCAACGCCAACAAATATCTTCTTAGATTCCCATGGGCAGACAATCTTTAGCTGGCCTGGCTATTTCTCACAAAGTCAGATGCAAACAATCCTGGGCTTTATCGCAAGCAAGGAATATCTGAAGGCTAAGAATCAAAAGGAATTTTTTGAGATCCTCGATCAGAAATTCAAGGAGATTCAATGAGATTTTTAAAATTAGCTTTTGCCTCTTTTTGGAGCGCAATTTCTCTGATGTTTTTGTATTGTCTTTCTTGTGCGATTGCAACTTTTATTGAGAATGACTATGGCACTCCTGTGGCAAAGGCTCTTGTGTATGATACTTGGTGGTTTGGTTTTTTGCATCTTTATCTTCTTATTGTTTT
>CAUWEE010000094.1:0-4586 GCA_963557095.1 uncultured Helicobacter sp.
CAAAAATGAAAAAATTCTTATATCTTAATCTCATCTTTCTTGGGCTTTTAAATGCGGAAATCAATCTTTATGGACCTGGCGGACCACACACAGCACTCAAAGAAATTGCGAAACTTTATGAAGAAAAAACTGGCACCAAAGTCAATGTCACTTTTGGGCCACAAAGAACTTGGCAGGAAAAAGCTCAAGAGAATGCAGACATTCTCTTTGGCGCATCAGAACAATCTGCTCTCGCCATCGCAACGGACTTTGGAGACAAATTTGACCCAAAAAGGATTCGGCCCCTTTATTTAAGAGAGGCGATTATCCTTGTGCAAAAAGGCAATCCTCTTAAAGTCAAAAATCTCAAAGACTTGGCTACAAGAAATGTGCGTATCGTTGTGCCTGAAGGCGCTGGAAAAAGCAATACATCTGGCACTGGCGTCTGGGAAGATATGATTGGGCGCACCAAAAATATTAAGATGATGAGTAAGTTTCGATCCAATATTGTCGCTTTTGCCCCAAATAGTGGAAGTGCAAAAAAACTCTTTTTGGATCAAGCAGCTGATGTATGGATCACTTGGCTAGATTGGGCAAAGAGCAATCCAAACTTTGGAGATGTCGTCAAAATCGAAAAAGACTTAGTTATCTATCGCTCTTTTAATGTCGTTGCGATCAAAAACGCCTCGAAAAAGGTTCATGATTTCATCAACTTCCTCTCAGACAAAGAATCTGAACAAATCTTTAAAAAATTTGGATGGTTTCGTTAGCCTAAGCCTGCCTATGTCCTTAGGAACATAGGCTAGACCTATCCCTCATTGCTTTGCAAAATCCCCTCAAGATCAAAAATGATTCCAATCTTGTCAAAGAGTTTGAATTTCTCTGCCTCACTTCTAGGCAAGATTTTCCTTAAGATCTCATCTCCGAGTTGGCACTCTAAAATTATCTCACTTTGTTCCTGAGGATTCAGTCGTATTCCAATCACCTGCGCTTCAAAAATATCACTAGAATGCAAGGAATCTTCGCAAAGAGGATAGACTAAAATATGCTCTTGCGCGATGCAAATCCCCTCCCTCACATCAAGTTCTTGACTTTTGGGCAAAAAGAGCACAATGCCCTGCCCAAACTCATAATACTTCTCCCCCTCATAAGTCCTGCTCCAATTATGCGAGAGCAGATTGGCTTGGTTTTGGACAATCAATCTTCCAAAGTGAAGTTTTAGACGCCTTTTTGAATTTTCATCTAGCCATTTTTTGTCATGGCTAATGGTGATGATGCTTGATTTGAATCTCTCATTTGCCCACCAAATTGCCTGTGAAAAGGCCTTAAGCCCTGCTCTATCTAGACTATTTGTCGGCTCATCTAGGAGCAAAACTCTAGGCTCCAAAAGCAACCTTTGAGCCAAGCCCACCCTCTGCCTCTCTCCACTGCTAAGCCTTAGATGCGATCGCTCCAAAAAAAGCTTGGGCTCAAGCCCGACAAGCTCAAGCACCTCTTTGATTTTTTGAGTTTCAATCGGCTTTTTGCGGATTTTGAACATATATTCTAGATTTTCCCTCACTGATCGAGCCAAAAGATAAACTTCAGGGAGCAAGATAGCAATCTCACTCAAACTCTCTCCAAAATAGCTGATTTTCCCTTGTGTCGGAGACTCCAAAAAGGCCAAAAGCCTAAGCAAGGTGCTTTTCCCACTCCCATTTTTCCCACTGATTCCAATGATTTCTCCCTCTTTGATCTCAAGATGAGAAAAGTTCAAAACAGCTTTGCCTTGATACTGATGGACAATGTTTTGCAATTCATAAAGCTTCATCTATCTCCCCTTGAGCCAAGAGAGAGCGAGATTTATCAAAAGAGCAATGCTTACAAGCACTAAGCCCAAAGCAATCGCTAGGGCGAATTCTCCCTTGTTTGTCTCAAGAGAGATTGCTGTGGTGATGGTGCGTGTGTGCCACTTAATATTGCCTCCGATCATCATTGCAATCCCAATCTCACTCACCACCCTAGCATATGCCGTGATAACTACGCTCAAAAGCAGGTGACGCAACTCCCAAAGTGTCGTTTTGATCATTTGGCTTTGGCTTAGAGCAAAGGAGCGCAATGTAAGAGACAAGCGGCTATCCATATTTTCCACAACAGAGGCAGATAGAGCAATCACAATAGGCAAGGCAAGCAGAATCTGCCCGATCACAACCCCAGTATTACTAAAGAGCAATCCATAGCCTCCCAAAGGCCCGCGTGAATTGATGAATGCATAGACAAGCAAGCCAATCACAACTGTAGGAAAAGCCAAAAGCGTATTGCAAATCAAGCTTAGAATACGCTTCCCCCAAAAATCAAAATAACCTAGAGCAAAACCCAAAGGAAGTCCCATACAAGTCGCAATAAAAATTGAAAGGCTAGAGGTTAAAAGCGTATTGTAGATAGCAGAGTAAGTCTCTGCATCTCCATTCCACAGAAGAGCAAAAGCCTCCAATAGCCCACTCAAAATAAAATCCACAATGATCTCCAACTTTTTGAAGTAAAATAAATGCTGCAATTTTAGCAAGGAGATCAAAAATGAAAAAACTTATAGCAATTTCCTACCTTTGCTTGGGTCTCTTGTCCGCCCAAACCCTCAAAATGGCAACAACAACAAGCACAGATAATACAGGGCTTTTGGATGACTTAGCTCCAAAGTTTGCACAAGATAGCGGGATCAATTTGCAATGGGTGAGCGTAGGCACAGGAAAAGCTCTCAAACTTGGGGAAAATTGTGATGTAAGCGTTTTGCTTGTGCATTCTCCTAAAGTCGAAGAAGATTATGTGAGGAAAGGCTTTGGGGTCGATCGCAAGGCTGTCATGTATAATGACTTTGTTGTCATCGGAAACAAAAGCTATCTCTCTGATTTTAAAGGCAAAAAGCTCCAAGATGCTTTCAAACTCATCAAACAAAAGCAAATTCCCTTCATCTCAAGAGGGGATAAAAGCGGCACACACAACAAAGAAGTTAGCATTTGGAAAGCTGTTGATGGAGGAGAGATTCCAGGCAAAGAAGATAAATGGTATCAAGAGAGCGGACAGGGGATGCTTAGCACTATTCAAATCGCAAGTGAGCAAAAAGCAATCACTCTAACTGATCGTGGAACTTTCATCAAATACAGCAATAGCCCCTCAAGCAACAAGGATCTTGTCATTCTTATCCAAGGTGATGAGGCGCTTAAGAATTTTTATTCTGTTATGGCTGTCAATCCCAAACGATGTCCAAATGCGGACTACAAGGGAGCAATGAAGTGGATTGAGTGGCTTACAGGAACACAGGGACAAAAAGCGATCCAAGATTTCAAACTCAAGGGAGAGCAGCTCTTCACCCCCAATGCACACTAAAAAAATCCTTATCCTCACCACTGGTGGAACAATCGCGGGGAGCGGAGATGATCCCTCCCAAAGCGCACACTATCAAGCTGGCACACTCAAAGGCTCTGCACTCCTAGCCCTCTTGCCCTCAAGCCAAAAAAATCTAGAAGTGCAAGAAATTGCCCAAATTGATAGTATTGAAATCAATCCCTGCATTTGGCAAAATCTTTTGGAATACCTTGAGCAAGATTATGAAGGTTTTGTCATCACACATGGGACAGATACTCTAGAAGAGAGCGCCTTTGCCCTCCATCTCCTCTATCGCGGCAAAAAACCTGTCGTTCTTGTGGGTGCAATGCGTCCAAGCAATGCCATTGGCAGCGATGGAATAAAAAATCTCTACTCTGCCATTGCTTTGGCTTCAGATCCCAAAGCAGAGGGTGTGATGGTTTTGATGAATGACAAGATCTATCATCCTCAAAGCATCTACAAAGCCCACACTTACAATCTTGATGCCTTCAAATCCCGCAATGGTGGAGAAATGGGCTATGTGCTTGATGATAAGATTTGCCTTTTCTCTTCTAGCCAAAAGCCAAATCTTCCTTTTAAAAAAGAAGATTTGATCCAACTACCTCAAGTCGAGATTGTTTATATTTATGCAGGAATGCAGGATTTGCCTCTATGGAATCATCAAATCAAGGGCTTAGTCATCGCAGGCTGTGGTGCAGGAAATATTCCCAAACATATCCGCCAAAAATTGCGTCTTTTGCAGGCTCAAGGATTGATGATCGTTGCAGGAAGTCGTGGAAGTGAGGGCTTTGTGTGGGAAAGTGAGTTTATTCCCGCCTTTGGGCTAAATGTCGCAAAATGCAGAATCTTACTTGCACTTTGTTTGCAACACTCTCAAAGCAAAAAAGAGATTGAAAAGATTTTTTCACTCTTTTAAGCTCTGAAGCTCAATCTAAAATTGCTAGTAAGCAATGCTTTCCATCCATCAAGAGCTCCAATGGACTAATAAATAATTGGTGCAAAATAACTTGGGACTTTGGATCGCATTTCCCCAAAGGGCACTCTCACGCCGACATTGAGATTGAATAGAGGTTGGATGGTGCTTAGAAACTTGCTCTCAAGATTGAAATAGATTCGAGCGTCATCAAAAATCACATTGCCCCCTAAACCAAGTTTGAGCCAAAAGAGGTTTTGGTTTGGAATCTGCACAGAATTAAAAGGTGTCCTCACCTCCACGCCTCCTCCTGCATTGAAAATATATTCAG
>CAUWEE010000095.1:0-4574 GCA_963557095.1 uncultured Helicobacter sp.
AAGAAGGGATAAAGCCTCCACTAGGACCAATGCCTAGAAGGCTTCCGACAATGATGCCTAGAGCCAAACCAATCCCTGCACCCTCAAGTGTTTTATTGGGCGATGTTGGACTAAGAGGAATGCGTCCAAAAGCCTTGCCTCCAAAATATGCTCCTGTATCAATTATGGCAACCATTGCAATAAGCCAAATCAAGCAGCTTGTCCCATAGCCCCCCATTTTGACATAGAGGGCATAGAGAGCCAAAAAGGGTAGAGTTGGATAGAGAAAAGGAAGGATAAGCTTAGGATCAATAGAGCGTTTATAGGCAAGAAAGCTTGAGATAAGCATCGTAACAAATATGCCCGAGAGAATAGGAAAGGAATTCAAATAGGCCAAAATCCAAGTTAAAATTGCTCCCACATAGAGCAAGGGGGATTGTTTGATGTTGAAAAGAATAAGCGCTTCTTTAAAGGCCAAAAGAAAGCAAATCCCAAGAGTAATCCAAATAAGAACTACTTGATGAAAATACAAAACAAGACTTAAGATTCCTAGGAGAACAATAGCTGTGATATAGCGTTTTTTCTTATCGAATTGTTTGGCTGCTTGATGCGCCTCTTGAGAAGTTTGATTTTCTTGCATGGGCATTCTCCTTTGGGATTTCTCTTCACCTAAGAGTGTATTATAGACAAAAAAGAGGGCTTGATGCCTTTTGATATAATTGAAATTTTAAAAGAAAGTTCTTGATTTAGAGGTTAGATATGGAGTTAGATGTCTTAGTTGTAGGGGGAGGACATGCTGGGATTGAGGCAGGAATCGTGAGTGCAAAAATGGGGGCAAAAACACATTTATTGAGCATTTTGGTTGAAAATATTGGATTAGCAAGCTGTAATCCCGCTATTGGTGGGCTTGGGAAGGGGCATCTTACAAAAGAAGTTGATGCTTTGGGTGGGGTGATGGGCTTGATTACTGATAACACGGGGATTCAGTATCGCACACTCAATGCTTCAAAAGGCCCTGCTGTGCGAGGAACTAGAGCGCAGATTGATATGGATGCTTATCGGATTTTTGCTAGAAATCTAGTGCTCAATACTCCAAATCTAAGCGTTTCGCAAGAAATGGCTGAAGAGCTTATTTTCGATAAGGATGATTCTCAAAGAGTTATTGGAGTTAAAACCAATATTGGCAAAAGCTATTACGCTAAAAAGATTATTTTGACAACAGGAACATTTTTGCGGGGGCTTATTCATATTGGAGAAGTGATGAGTGAGAATGGGAGGGTAGGGGAGAGTTCAAGCAAGAATCTTAGTGCAAGTCTAGAAAAATTGGGCTTAGAGCTTGGGCGTCTAAAGACAGGAACTTGTGCAAGGATTGATGGCAAGAGTATCGACTTTGGCGAGCTAGAGATTCACCATGGGGATAATCCTCCTCCATATTTTAGCTATCGCACAGATCCAAGCACTTTTGAACCAAAGCAATATCCTTGTTATGTAACTTATACAAATGAAAAAACGCATCAGATTATCCGTTCAAATTTTCACAGAGCACCTATGTTTAGCGGACAAATTCAAGGTGTTGGTCCAAGATATTGTCCAAGCATAGAAGACAAAGTCAATCGTTTTGCCGACAAAGAAAGACATCAGCTTTTCTTAGAACCTCAAACTGCTGATGAGCGTGAATATTACATCAATGGACTTACTTCCTCTTTGCCCTATGATGTGCAAGAAGAGATGATTCGCTCTATTAAGGGTTTGGAAAATGCGCGTATTACGCGTTATGGCTATGCCATTGAATATGATTTTGTCCAACCTACAGAACTTCATCATACTTTGGAAACTAAAAAGGCAAAAAATCTCTATCTAGCAGGACAGATCAATGGCACGACGGGCTATGAGGAGGCAGCTGCACAGGGGATTATGGCAGGAATCAATGCCGTCCTTGCACTTAAAAAAGAGAAAGATGAGCGATTTGTAGGCAGATTTGGGGATTTGGAAGAATTGGTTTTGAGGCGTGATGAGGGGTATATTGGGGTTTTGATCGATGATTTGGTAACTAAGGGCACAAAAGAGCCTTATAGAGTTTTTACTTCAAGGGCAGAGTATCGCTTGCTTTTGCGTGAGGATAATGCACTTTTTAGACTGGGGGATTATGCTTTTGCACTAGGGCTTATGCAAGAAGAGGATCATCAAGCTTTGTTGCGAGATAAAGAAGACATTACAAAAGGAATGCAGTATCTCACTACTCATCCCATCACGCCTTCAAAAGAGAATCTAGCTTTTTTGCACTCTCTAGGAGAAGAGGGGGTAGGGGATAAGAGTGAAGCTTTTTTGATCGTGGGTAGAGAGAGTTTTGACAATGCTAAGCTTAGAGCCTTTAATCCACTTTTTGTCTCAATGAGTGATCGAGCATTAGAGCAGATTCGCATCCAATCCAAATATTTCCACTACATTCAAAAACAAAAAGAGAGTATTGCCCAAATGGATCAAATCCTTAAAGTAAAAATCCCTCAAGATTTCATTTATCAAGGGATTAGTGGCTTAAGCCTTGAAGTGGTTGAGAAACTAGAAAAGCATCGACCCAAAAATCTCTTTGAAGCCTCTCAAATCAGCGGGATCACTCCTGCAAGTTTGGATATTTTGCATCTTTATATTCATTTGCGTAGGAGATAGGGGTGTCGAGGTGGAGATGTTTGGGGGAATTGTCGCAATGTTTTTAGGAGATTCTAGCTTTTAGAGAGGAAGTTAAAATGCGTAATGAGAAGAAGGGCAAAAAAGGGATAAAAAGAGTGCAAAGCGCTTTGTTGTATTCTCTTGAGGGGATTAGAAGTGCTTGGCAAGATGAGGAGGCATTTAGGCAGATTTTTATCTTGGCAATTTTTGGCTTTGGAGGGAGTTTTTTCTTGGCAAGGAGTTGGATGGAGTGGGCGATCCTCATCCTACCCTGCTTTTTGGCTGTGATGAGTGAGCTTGTCAATTCGGCAATTGAAAATGCAGTGGATTTCACAAGTCTTGAGCTTAATCCTCTTGCTAAAAAAGCCAAGGATATGGGAAGTGCTGTCCAATTTTTTGCTTGTATTTTTTGGGTTTTGATTTGGGGTGGATATGTGCTAGAGCGTTTTCTTCTTTGAGGGTAGAGATTAAAATAATTTTAGACTTGCTTTGAGAGTCCATCCAAAGGCTTTGAACATCAAATTCTCCTAGGCTTTCATCCTCCAAGAGCGAGGGGTTCTAAAAAAGAAAAAAGGGGGGGGATCAAAAACTTGCTTGATCTTTTCCTATAGGAATGCTTTGAATGCCTTAAGATGGGGAGAACAAATTAGCCAAAAACTCCATTGAGATAAGCCTTTGTCCTCTCCTCCTTTGGAGCATTAAAGAATTCTTCACTTTTCCCCATTTCCACAAGTTCGCCCAGATGAAAAAAGGCTGTTTGGTGAGCGACGCGTTTGGCTTGCTGCATATTGTGGGTTACCATAATCATTGAAAGATCTTGACTGAGCTCTTTGAGTAGCTCTTCAATCACGCTTGATGAGAGCGGATCTAGTGCTGATGTGGGTTCATCAAGGAGCAAGAGTTTTGGCTTGATAGCTAGAGCTCTTGCGATGCAGAGGCGTTGTTGTTGGCCTCCAGATAGAGCTAGAGCATTGCTTTTGAGTTTGTCTTTGACTTCATTTAATAATCCAACTTTAGAGAGAGAATTAAGGACAAGCTGCTCTTCCTCCTCCTTATCCTTAACCATTCCATGTAATCTTGGAGCATAGGCGATGTTTTCATAGATGCTTTTGACAAAGACATTGGGTTGTTGGAAAACCATCCCTACCATTTTTCGTAGTTTTACGACATCTTCGGCATCGACATCTTTTCCTTTGACTTCAACAAGCCCTTGAATATTTGCAATTTTGTCATTCATTCGATTAAAACAACGCAAAAAGGTGGATTTTCCACAGCCTGATGCACCAATTAGAGCCGTGATTTTGTTCTTCTTGATATTCATATTGATATTAAAAAGAGCTTGTTTTTTGCCATAGAAAAGATTGAGATTGATAACTCTTGCGATCATAATTGTTTCCTTTGAAAATATTTTCTTAATAAAATTGCAAAAAGATTAAGTGCAACTAGTAAGGCTAGAAGCACTAGGATTCCAGCAGCAGCTCTTTCTAAAAAGGCTTTCTCTGGCATACTTGCCCAGTTATAAATCAGTGCGGGCAAAACGGTTGTGGCTTGAGTGAAATTGCTAGAAACATCAGGAATGAATGCAATCATCCCAATAAGCATCAAAGGTGCAGTTTCTCCAATGGCTTGAGCAAGAGCTAGGATAGAACCCGTGAGGATCATAGGCATTGCCATAGGTAGGACAATTCCCTTGATGACTTGCCATTTGGTAAATCCGAGTGCATAGCCAGCATTTTTGAAGTGGAGATCAACGCTTTTGAGAGCAGATTTGCTAGAGACGATGATGATAGGCAGACTCATCACTCCTAGAGTCAAGCCCCCAACAAGAGCTGATGAGCGAGGAAGTCCAAAGAAATTGATAAAAAGCCCCAATCCCAAAAGCCCAAAAATAATGCTTGGAATCCCCGCTAGATTGTTGATGCAAACTT